>JBFMDG010000137.1:0-12466 GCA_040754135.1 Verrucomicrobiota bacterium | reverse complement strand
CGCGCAGCACGCCGTTGCCCCGGCATGGAGCAAGATTCTGATAGAACTGTCAAAACAGCACCATGCGCAAGCGGCGTTCGACACCGTGTGCGAACGGGCACGGGAACAGTGGAAAGTGAATGATCCGCTGGCGTTTCGCGCGTCGGTTGAGGAGCTGCGATCGGACCGCTGCACGGGGCACGCTTCGGTGCGCGCGTTGATTCGACAACTGGCGGAGTCCGAGGAAAGCGGCGCGCTCATCGAAACGCTGGTCGGGATTCATGGGCGTTTCACGGAGCTCGACAGAATATTGGCAGCGCTCCTCGCCGAACACGAGCCATTCGATTTTTCCGAACTGGCCGAAGTGCTGACCAGGCTGCGCGGGCAGACGAACACGCTGGCCGAGCTGTCGCCGCTGCTTTGGGAATGGGTCGAATTGCCCGAGGCATTTTGCCATGCATTGCGGCGTGTGGAAGTTCCCCTGAATGACTTTGAAGCGGTCATCGGCCACAAAAGCCTGAACCTGGTTTATCGGCAGGACCGCGCCGTGACCCGTTTCGAAGGACGCATTCTCGCGCGCAAGATGGAACTACTCGAGAAGCACTATCACGAATGGCTTGAGTTGAATGCCCGATCCATTCGCGCCGGCGTGCGCCGAAAATTCCTCGAACACGTCAATATTTCCTCGCTGCCAGCCTCGCAATTGCAGCCGGAGCAGAAGGCATTCAAAAAATCGTACGCCGCGGGACGGCGCGAACTCGAACACGAATTCGCAAAGACGATGCGCTACAAATCCATTCGTGATTTGGCTGCGGGTGAAACCGGCCAGGTCATCCAGGATTTGAAACCGATTTGGCTGATGAGCCCGCTCAGCGTTTCCGACACGCTGCCGCTCGATCCGAATCTTTTCGATGTCGTTATCTTCGACGAGGCCAGTCAGATTCCGCTGGAGGAGGCCATCCCGGCAATTTATCGATCGCATCAGGTCATTGTTGTCGGGGACGAGATGCAGTTGCCGCCGACCACGTTCTTCACCAGCGCCCGCCCGGAGGAGGAGAGTGTGGTGGTCGAGGAGGAGGGCGAACGCATTGAGGTGGATTTGGATTCGGACAGTTTCCTGACGCAAGCCGCGCAGAATCTGCCGTCCACCCTGCTTGCGTGGCATTACCGCAGCCGTTTTGAATCGCTCATCAGTTTTTCCAACGCGGCCTTCTACAGCGGCAATCTTTACACGATTCCCGACCGGCAGCGGGCCATCGAGAATCAGCAGGAGATTCGCGTGACAGCCGTCGAACAAGGCGCTGCAAACATCGATGCGCTCCTCGCGCGCAGCATCACTTTCCATTTCATGGCCATTGGCGTTTACGCGGACCGCACTAATCCGAACGAAGCCGCTTACATCGCCCATCTCGTTCGCGCTTTGCTGCGTCGCGAAACGAGGTTCAGCATCGGCGTGGTGGCTTTTTCCGAAGCGCAGCAGACGGAAATCGAAAGTGCGCTTGGCCGGCTGGCCGACGAGGACAGCGATTTTGCGGGGCGATTGGAGGCGGAGTATGTGCGCGAGGAAAACGACGTTTTCTGCGGTTTGTTCGTGAAAAATCTGGAAAATGTTCAAGGCGACGAGCGGGACATTATCATCATGAGCGTGTGCTACGGACACGATGCCAACGGCCGGATGCTCATGAACTTCGGTCCGATCAACCAGCGCGGCGGCGAGAAGCGCCTCAACGTCATTTTTTCGAGAGCCAGGCATCACATGGCCATCGTCAGTTCTATCCGGAACCACGACATCACCAATGATTACAACGACGGTGCGAACAGCCTGAAGAATTTCCTGCAATACGCCGAAGCGGTGTCCAAAGGTGATGCCGTCACGGCGCGCCGCGTGTTGGAAAATTTGAATCCGCTCGCGCGCAAGGGGCTCGCTCCTTTGAGCCGAAGCGATGCGGTGGTCGAGCAATTGGGAGCGGCGCTGCGGGCGCGCGGATACGCCGTCGATCTGAACGTGGGTCAGTCAAAGTTTCGCTGCGATCTCGCCGTGCGTTCGAACTCGGACAGCTTGTATCAACTCGGCATTCTGGTGGACACCGACGGGCACTACGCCAATCCCAATCTGCTCGATCGCTATCTGATGCAGCCTTCGATCCTGAAGGCGTTCGGCTGGCGGTTTGCCTTGGTGCTGACGAAGGACTGGTATCACAACCCGGAAGATGTTCTGAGCCGGATCGACAATATCTTGCGAGGCGAGGTAACGGATGAGCCAGATTTGGAAGCCGCCGATCCGGCGCCAACGGCACCCGAAAAGCACGCGGCTCCCAGCGCGCTTCCTCACGAAAATGTCAGGGCTCCAGTTGCACCGCAGGCTTTGGCCTTGAATCAGGCCGAGGTCGGCGCTCCTGAAAGACGCGATGACGAAATCCAAAAGAATGCGGAAACATTTCCCGTGATTGGTACGGTCACCGATTTCAAGGCCGAATCAGTGCGGCATTTTGAATTCATCGGCGGTTCGTCCCGCAAGTTTTGGGAAATCTCTGTGTCGGGCAATGCGTTCACCGTCCGTTTCGGCCGCCTCGGCACGACCGGACAGTCGCAGACCAAAACTTTCGCGGATGAAGCAAAGGCGCGGTGTGAAGCCGAGAAGCTTGTCCAGGAAAAGGTGCAGAAAGGTTACGTGGAGAAAACGAATTAAACCAACCGGCCTCGATGATGCAAGGTGCCGTGGCAATGGGGCGATGGGTGACGGGCGTGTTGAACTTCGGGAGCCGTGATTTGCTTTTTGCAGACGTTTTGCCGGCGCGGACTTGCTTGGGGAACAGGTCTTGAGTAAACCAACTTCAGCATGACTCCAAAGGACCTCGAGCAAACGATTCGTTCGCTGCTGCAACGGCCGATGGCCGATGCGGAGTTGCGCGAACAACTGGAAAAGCTCGCCGCCACCGAGATTTCCTTCTCCGGTTTCACCTGGCTGTTCGGGCCGGAGTTGTATCGCCGCAATCGAATCCTTTTTCGTCCGTTCATCCTGTCGCGTTTCAGCACCTACATGGTGTTGCCGAAATACCGCACGGAGATGATTCGGTGGAAGGGCGCTCCAGCCCGTATTCTTGATGCCTGGCTGGCCGAAACCGACCGCAATGATGACGCCGAATTGTTCAAGCGCCTGTACGAATGGAAACTTTCCGCGAAGTACCGCTCGCCTGCGCGAGCCGCGCGGACGGAGGAAATCACGCGCGAATTGCGGACGCGATTTTTGGGCGCGACCTCTTCCGCGAAGCGGCAAATAGTTCTGCGTAAATTCGATCTTTGGTTCCAACTGGCGGAAGAAAGCGCCTGCGCGCTTTATGAAGTGGATGCCAGGGCGGCCGGTCCTTTTATTCTGAGGCATTTGCCGAGCAGTTGGCTGGGTAACGACAAGCGCGTTCTCTGGAATCGGCTCATCGCTTTGGCGGAAATAAAAAAGGACGATGAATTCCGCTGGAAACTCTATCGCCGCCAGGTGCCACTGGCTGATTGGACAAAAGATATCCTGGCGTTGTGCGATTGCATTCGCGATTCGTCGGAACTTGTCCGCCAACTCGAACGGCGGCATCTCGAAGGTTGGGGACTGAATCTCGCCGAGGGTTTTTTCCAACTGGTCCAGCGCCGCGGACGGGATGTCTTCCCCTACGTGATGCGTCATTTGCGCCAGGTCTGGGGCGGCTGGTTGACGCGTGGCAGCTACGGCAAGATGGCCGATTACGCGCGCGAGAAAGGCTGGTGGGATTTGTGGTCGGCGCTCATCCGCGTTTGCAGCGGGCCGAAAGAGTTCAACAAAGAAGTCGAGGCATTGCTTGAAAACAGCCGCTTGCCGGAGAAGCAGGTGGTCGAGCTACTGCGGGCCCTGGCCGGAGTTTCCCGCGAATGGAATTGGCCAGGATTCGGCGTGGCCACCGTGCATCAACTCGATGAAGCCGTGGCCATCGTCATGTACGAGCGTTTTCCTGATTTGGTGCGCGGCCCGTTCAAGCAGCATGTGCAGCCACACATCTGGGGAAACAGTTATTCGAAACTGCTCGATCGTTTCCTCGCCGCGGAGGACGAAGAGATGATCGATGCGCTCGCCAGCCGCCTGGTCACGCGCTACAGTCGATGGGGCAGCGCTTCGAAGCTGATGGAAGCGGCGGACAAGCTGGCCGATTACTATGCTGCTTTGAAATCCGATGAGACCGTGTTTTCGCGGCGCGCCGCGAATGTTCTCAATCAGGTGCCCGCCTGCTCGATTTTTCAATACAACCAGCTCGTGCGAGAGAACCGGTTGGCGCGCCTTTTGTTCGAGCGCTCGGTGGCATCGTATCTGGCCGACCCGCGCAGCCTGGCCGACCTGGTGGAGGCTTCGGAAATTCATGTGATGGCACTGGCCTATCGGGCGCTCGGTTTGAACGACAACCGGGCGCGGCAACAAGCAGCGCAACACCTGCCGCTGCTCCTTGGAACTTTGCTTCGTCCAATGCAACGCGACACGCGCACGCTCGCTTGCAACGCCCTCGCCAACGCGGCCAGCAGCGCGGAAACGGCGCGATTGATCCTCGATCGGGCGAAAGATGCCTTGAACCTTCCGGACAAGAAGTACCCGAAAGAGCGCTTGCTTGGCTTGATTGCAAAATTATTGCATCGCTGGCCGGAGTTGCGAGGTGCCAACGAGCAGCCGGTCGTTTACGAAAAAGTTGCGGCATGAAACTCGACAAGGCCAATTCCGCGAACCCGAACGCAGCCCCAAACACAACGGTGAGTGCGGCGTCCGCCGACCTCCATGGCGCAATGGCATGATTGTCGCCATCGATTACGCCACGCCGAGCGTGCTCGAATCCGAGCGTGATCGCGCGCTGCTCGACATTTCGGCCAATGCGCGGCGGCCGGTGCGTTTTCATGGGCGGGCGAAGCGCCACGTGCCTTTGCTTCGCTTCACCTTGCGCGCGTTGGGCGAGGCCATCTGGTCGAATGACGACTGGGATTCGCAAGGCGATTTCATGGGCTGGATACTGGATCCCGTCATCACGGTTCATCCCGACCGGCTTTTCTTCGAAGCATTCAGTCAGGATCAAAGTGTTTACGCGATGGTCGTGTTGAATCCGGAAATGTTCGCCACGGAAGGCGAGGTCGTTACGGGAACGACCAACGTGGATTTCACCGCCTGGTTATGGAGCGCATTGAACGAGTTGCGATCGAGCCGCGAAACATGGCTGCGTGTGGGCGCGGAAGGTTTTGAGGTGAAAACCAAAGGAGCCGGGGGACGCTTCGAGCGAAAGGTGGATTTGCCGGATCAATGGGTGCGCGGGTTCTTGCAGGTGACCGGCGCGATGGCTATGCCCGGCACGCGGCTGACGGTGCGGCCCGCAGACCTCCTCGCGGCCATTCGATTTCTGCGTTACACCAAAGCCAAACTTTCTCCGCGGGCCATGCGGTACGAATTCACTCCGGGCGAACACGCCCGATTGGTGCTCGAGCCGTGGGAACACGTTGTGCCATTGCGCGGCGCAGAGCATCATTACGCTGAACCGCGCGTTATCCGCACGTGGGGCCGTCGCCGGCTGAATCTGATCGAACCGTTGCTGCCCTTCGCCACGAGTGTGGACATTTACCTCAAGGGCCGCGGCCTGCCGAGTTTCTATGCGGTGAAATTGCCCGAGATGACTTTCGTGCTTGGCCTGACCGGCTGGAGCGGACAATCGTGGACCGAGGCCGCCGGTTTCGATCTCCTGGGCGATCCAGCGCCTGTTCCTCCCGAAGTGATTCAGCAGGTTCACCAACATCTCGCGAAGTGTTTTCATGCGGCGCCAAAAGAACTCGCCGCGGCTTTGCGGCAAGACCTCGAAGTCATCTGGCGCGCCAGCGAACGCCTTTGCCGACAGGGCCGCGCGATGTGCGATGTCGAAACCCGGTCCTTCCGCCACCGCGAACTGTTCGAGCAGCCAATTGACGAGGCGAAGTTTTTTCCGCCAGATGAACGCGTCGAGAAAGCCCGCGTTTTGCTGGCACGGAACGCCGTCGGATTCGCGCGCTGCGAACCGCAGGAAACGCGCAAGACAAAGAAACTAAAAACTCCCGATGGGCCGATCACACGGGAAATCGTCTTTCGCGATTGGTGTGTCAACGGCCAGGTCGCTTCCGAAAAGACTGAAATTGTTGTAGGGGACGCGGGCCGGATCATTTTTGGAACCTGCACTTGCGCGTTCTTTCAGGACCACCTCCTTGGCAAGGGGCCATGTGAGCACATGATCGCCCTGTTCAAAGCCAGTGCGGATGGAAGAAAAGATTTGCCCACCTCCACCCCGGCTGCAGCGGTAACTCCGCCTGTACCGCAAAGAACCGACCGTGAGGGTGAGGAGGAGGAACACGGCGAGGGCAAAGAAGATTTTGACGAGGACGAATCGGATGAGAACAATGAAACCAGATAAGGCCCGGCGGCTGTGGATTAGCCATGTGTGCCGCGGTGTTTCGCCGCGGCGGAGCCATGCCCGCCATACATCGCCAGGGTTCCCCACGTTCGCAACGCGGGGAGGCCCTGAGTCCAGAGCCTCGAAAGTAATCCGCCGCCGGGTCTTATCCGGTTTCGTTGCACCAGGTCGCGTATGAGGTTTGGCGATTGGTTCAGGTCCATTTTCGGCGGCTCGCGCAAACGCGACATTTCCCGCCTCTCGACTTCGGCCTCGGGCGAACCGTTCGAAGATGCCGCGGTGGAAGAACGCGTCAGTGTCTCCGGGGGCCCGCTCAAGGAATACCATCATCGCCGCGCACTTCGGGACAAGCGTTTGTTGCCAAAAGTGAAGTCGCCGGCGCGCCAGCTCGGATTTGCCAGGCGAAAAAAGCTGATGGCTGTGCAAGAAGCGGAACGTTTGTTTGGCGGCACGATGCGCACGCGCAACCGCTATCTCCGCGACCTGATTGCGGACGAGGCGCAACTCGAGCGCTACGGTTTGCCCATTTGGAAAACGGAAGAGGATCTGGCGAAATCGCTGGGCATTTCCCTGAAAGAACTCTGGTTTTTTTCAATCCATCGCGAACGGGAACGCCAGCCGCACTACATTACGTTTGCCATTCCCAAACGTTCGGGCGGAAAGCGCCTGATCATGGCTCCCAAACGAAGACTCAAAGCCATCCAACGCCAATTACTGGCGTTGCTTATCGAGAAACTGCCCGTGAGCGAACAGGCGCATGCGTTCCGGCGCGGGCGCAGCATCCGTTCCGGCGCGGAACCGCATGTTGGCAAAAGAGCGGTGCTCAAGTTGGATTTGAAAGACTTTTTTCCATCCGTTTCTGCCGCACGCGTCCGCGGTTTGTTGATTGCCTACGGGTATAGCTTTCCGGTCGCTACCACGCTCGCCGTATTGATGACCGAAGCCGAAAGACAACCGGTTGAAGTGGACGGTGAATTGTTTCATGTCCCGGTTGGACCGCGTCATTGCGTGCAGGGCGCGCCGACCAGTCCTGGACTGTGCAATGCCCTCGTGCTCCGACTCGACCATCGCCTGGCCGGGCTTGCGCAAAGTCATGGTTTGAACTACACGCGTTACGCCGACGATTTATCCTTTTCCGGGGAGATGAATCGCGATCTCGCCAACAAAGTGCGCCGCATTGTGCAGCGGATTGTGGAAGAGGAGGGGTTCAAATTAAACGTGGATAAAACCCGCTACATGAGCCGCAGTGCGCGGCAGACTGTAACCGGCGTGGTGGTGAATCAAACCCTCGGCTTATCACGGCAAGAGCGTCGGCGATTGCGCGCCCTGGCGCACCAGTTGAGTCTTGGCAGCCCCGCCGATGAGGCCCGTTCCGAACAGCGCGCCTGGCTGGCCGGAAAAATGGCCTACCTCTCCATGCTCAACCCGCAACAAGCGGCGTCATTACGATCCCGGTTTATTCCGTAAACTTGCTTTGGTCGGCGGCCCCACTTTGCTGAACTTTGAAACGGACGGAGTTCAATTTGCTCGAGCGGCGGCTGTAGAGGAAATAAACGGCCAGGCCTATCAGCAGCCAGACGAAGAATCGCATCCAATTGGTGATCCCCAATTGGGTCATCAGGTAAAAGCAGGTCAGCAATCCCAGCACTGGAATGAGCGAAAGCCGTCGCCAGAACGAAAGCACGGTCATGGCCGCTGCCACTCCGATAAAGACGATCATGGGTATTTTGTGCTTGAACAACGCCCAGCCGGCTTCCATCTGGCCGGCGTCATTCGCGCGCGGGGTCATGCTGAAGAAGGGATCCCACACCTCAACTTTGAAATAACGATGCATCACAAAAAGCGTGATCAGGAAGAGCAGCGGCACAATGTACCGTCCATTGATGTAAGGCGTTTTGAATTTGGGCCTCGCCGGCGGATGCTTCGAATTGTCGAGCACGAGCACCCCTCCGCAAACCAGCACAAAGGCAAAAAGCGTTCCGATGCTGCTCAACTCGATCACCTCTTTCAAATTGAGGAACAACGCCGGGATCGCCACGACAAATCCGGTCACAACCGTCGAAAACGACGGCGTTTTGAATTTAGGATGGATCCGCGCAAAAATGGGCGGCAACAACCCATCGCGACTCATGCTCATCCAAATGCGGGGTTGCCCCAACTGGAAGACGAGGAAAACGCTGGCGATCACAAACAGCGCGCTGAAGGCAATCAAGCCGCTTAACCAGGGCAAGCGCTCCTTAAAAATGTAGGCCAGCGGATCGCCCACATTCAGTTGGTTGTAGGGAACGATTCCAGTGAGCACAAACGAGATGAGCACGTAAAGAATCGTGCAAAGGATCAACGCGGAAAAAATTCCCTTGGGAACATCGCGCTGCGGATTCTCGCATTCCTCGGCTGTGGTCGAGATGGCATCAAATCCGATGAAAGCCCAAAAGACAGCGGCCACGCCGGCCATGACTCCTTTGAGGCCGTTCGGCGCGAATGGCGACCAGTTGCCAGGCTCCACATAGAATATTCCAATGGCAATGACGATGAGGATGACTGTCAGTTTCAGCACCACCATCGCGTTGTTCGCGTTGCGGGTTTCCCGAATGCCCACGTAAATCAACGACGTTACGGCAACCACGATGAACAACGCGGGGAGATCGGCGATCAATCGCAGCGGACCGAAAGCCGGCGCGCTTGTCCAGGCCGTGTAAGCCTCTCTCAATTGGGCATCGCCAGAAAGGATTTGCGGCAGTGCCTCGCCTTTGGCCAGGAGCAACTCGACCGCTTCGTGGCCGCGCAGAGCCGTCAGGAAATCCATGGTCATGTATTCCGGAATTTTCAGTCCCAATCCGGAGACAAAAGCGGTGAAATAATCCGACCATGAAATGGCGATGGCGATATTGCCGATGGCATATTCAAGGAGCAAATCCCAGCCGATAATCCAGGCGATCAATTCGCCGAAGGACGCGTAGGCGTAGGTGTAAGCGCTGCCGGAGATGGGCACCATTGAGGCGAACTCCGCGTAACAGAACGCGGTGAAAGCGCAGGCGATGGCAATGAAAACGAACAGCAATGACACGGCGGGTCCGCCGGAGGAGGCGGCTTGGCCGACCGTGCTGAAAATGCCCGCGCCGATGATGGCGGCGATGCCGAAGGCGGTGAGATCGCGCGCGCGCAATGTGCGTTTGAGCGAAGCCCCATGCGCGGTTTCCATGCGAGTTTTTTCGGACTCTTCAAGGATATGCTGGATGGATTTCCGCCGGAACAACTCGTTTAGCATAAATTCGTCATTCCTCGAGCGGACCCAGGATGCCGGTGATCGAAGCTGTAATCATCAGGTGGTTCGTGGCGAGCAGTGAATCATTTTTTATTCGAGTTTGGCAATGCCGGAGCGGCCAAGTCTCTGGTAACTCAACGGTAGCCAGCCGAACCGCTCGTCCGCGCCTGAGCTTGGAACCTTATCCGCTGACCGCTGCTCTGCCGCTGCCATCGTCGCAACCTTTGTCGCAACCTTTGTCGCAACCTTTGTCGCAACCTTTGTCGCAACCATGGTTTCCGTTCTCCCAGGATTTGCAAAATTTCACCTGGGAATTGCTGGTAGTTCCGAAAATGAATGCGCGCAGCAATTAAAAATATTTCCTTCCCTTGACGCCCCAATGGCTCGTGTGTTACGTAAGCCCGAGCCACATTAGGCTGTAGCCTGGCTCGATTATGCGTTGCACCAAATGCGGATGTCAGGAAGATCGTGTCATTGATTCACGGGCCTCTCGGGAAGGTTCGACCATTCGCCGTCGCCGGGAATGTCTTCGTTGCGGGCACCGTTTCACCACTTACGAACAGATCGAGCATGAAGGTTTGATGGTTCTGAAGCACGACGGCCGGATCGAAGAATTCTCCAAAGACAAACTCATCAACGGCATCAAAAAAGCCTGCCAGAAGCGTCCCGTCAGCGGCAAAGTCGTCGAAGATCTGGTGGAAAAAATCATGGATGAAATCTCGCAAAAGTACGATCGCGAGGTGCCGTCCATGGCCATTGGCGAGCGGGTGATGGAAGGCTTGCGCCAGATCGATCAGGTGGCGTTTGTCCGCTTCGCGAGTGTGTATCGGCGGTTCGAAGAGGCGACGCAGTTCGTGCAGGAGGTCAAAAAACTTGAAGGTGAATTATGATCCAACTTCATCCCGACGTTTTGGTTTTTCAGACCGAAGGCGGCCAGGGCATTCCCTGCTCGGCCGAAGTGGTCGCCGTCGAATTGGTCGGCGCTTCCGCCGCCGAGGATAACGCCGAATTACTGCGGCAGGCCGCGGCTGCGGTGCTGCATTATTTCAAACACGATCTGGGCAAGACGACCGTGGCGCTCAGTGAATTTACCAAAGCCCTCGAATTCGTCCTTCGGGAACTCGGCTTTTCGGCGGCCATTTCGCAGACGGAAAGAACGCCGTCGGGGTCGGATCTTGGCAAACTTCTTTCCCGCGCCGGGGCCAGTCTTGAACTCGGGTTCTTTCCCTTGCTCCGCGAAGAATTGCGCCGTCAATTGCGCGGGTCGCCGGAGTTGCTTCAGTTTCATGGATTGCGCAATTGCGTAAAAAAAATGACTGGCGCGCGCCGGTGGAATCAGCGCTGCCAGGAATTGAGCGACCAGATCGTGGAATTCCTGCGCACTTGCCTCGAACGCGAAGGTGCTTTCCGCTGCGGGCTGATGGTGCGGTGACCTCCCACTGAACCAATCCCAAGCCGTGGCAGCTCAATGGCTCCTGCCAGGCTTAAGTTTCATTGTCATTCAATCACGCCGCCGCCCAGGCAATATTCGCCGTCATAGAATACCGCTGACTGGCCGGTGGCAATTCCCTGGTCTTTGTTCTCGAGGGTGACTTCCCATCGGTCCTGGCCAATCGGCCGGATCTGACAGGGTTCGAGATGCGGGCTGTGCCGCACTTTCGTCATGAGCGAGTGAGTCGATGGCGCCCCGCAAATCCAGTGAACCGGTCCGACGGCGAACTGTTTCCGAGCGTGTTCGAGGTATTGATCCGAGTGCGACACAAAAACCGTGTTTGTCTCGACCTCTTTTTTAACCACGTACCAGGGACCGCCGCTCAGACCGAGGCCTTTGCGCTGGCCGACGGTAAAAAACCAAAACCCATCATGCTCGGCGAGCTTTCGTCCGGTTTCCAACTCGACGATGCAACCTTTTTGCTCGCCCAAATGGAAGCGGACGAATTCGGGATATTTGATTTTACCAAGAAAACAAATGCCCTGGCTGTCTTTGCGATCGCGATTGGGCAATTCCAATTCCTGCGCCAACTCGCGGACCTGGCGCTTCACGAGGTGGCCAATCGGAAACCAAAGCCGCCGCAATCGCTGCTGATCGAGCGCCGACAAAAAATAGGTCTGGTCCTTCACACGATCGGGCGAGCGTTTCAGCCAAAACATTCCGTTACGTTCTTCGATTTGCGCGTAATGTCCGCTCACCACTTTGTCAAAACCCGGATCCATTTTCTCGAAGAACAGTCCGAATTTGATGTGCTGATTGCAGAGAATATCGGGACTGGGGGTGCGGCCGGATTTTAATTCGCGGATGACATGGGCGACGATCCGTTCCTGGTAGGCATCCTGGAGGGAGACGACCTGCAGCGGGACTTGCGCTTGTTCACAAACCGCGCGCACATACTTCAAGTCCTCTTCCCATGGGCATTGGCCGAGAAACGCCAGCTCGTCTTCGAGCCAGATTTTCAAATAAAAAGCGACAATCTCCCGGTGCCCCGCCTTTTTCACCAGGTGCAGAGCCACGGAACTATCCACGCCTCCCGAGAGTAAAACCGCCACTTTCATGAAGTTTTCGCCGAATCCGTGTCAGAGTTCATCAGCCGTTTGCAGGTGTCAAGGTGGCGGGCTGTTCTGGTTTTCTCATCCAGCCGCGCCATCGCCAGCGGCCTCTTCGGCGGACCAGCGATTCCGCACCACGTGAGTGCTTCAGATTTTAACCGCAACAGCCATAGTTGTTTTGGAGGAAATTCGCGTTCCCGACCCGGTTGAGGAAATTCTTTTTGCTTGCCTGTCGCCGAAATTTTTC
>JBFMDG010000136.1:0-12470 GCA_040754135.1 Verrucomicrobiota bacterium | reverse complement strand
CCGGTTCGGCACACTCAATGTCGGCAATGCCATCAGTTTGAATCTCTCGCTGCCCACCGGGACGACGCTCGTGACCTCGGATGTCACCATGAGCATTCTGCTCGAAGGGAGCGATACCGAATTGGCCAGCAGCAATTCCGGCGCTTTGAATTACACCGTGACCACCGATGGCGTGCATTATGTGCGGTTGCAGACTGACAATCGCCAACTCCGCGCCCAGTATTATCTGCATGCCATCGTCACCGACGGGACAGCGCCCGTGGTTTCCACCGTTTCGCTCCCCGCGGAATCGGGATCAAGCAGTGCGGTGCTTGACCGCGTCAGGGTGCAGTTTTCTGAACAACCGGAACCGGTCCTTTCCCGAATTGGCAGGAATTATCTCACCTACAACGGCCACGTTTATTTCGCCACTTCGAGTTCCAAAACCTGGGTGAGTGCGGAAGCCGAAGCACAAGGACTGGGTGGCCATTTGGTCACGATCAATGACGCTGCGGAGAATGAATGGGTTCGGCAGAATTTCAATTATCTCAGCACGGTTTGGATCGGATTCAATGATCAGGCCGCTGAAGGCACTTTTGTTTGGGCGAGCGGGGAATCCTCCGATTTCACCAATTGGCAAGGCGGCGAGCCGAACAATTCCGGCGATGAAGACTTTGCCAGCATGTACACCTCTGGCGCGTGGAACGACGCCGGCCCTGGCCAAAGCTATTTCGGCGTCATTGAAGTTTCAGGCACCGACACCGATGGCGATGGGCTGCCGGATGCGGCGGATCCTTATCCGACCGATCGGCTGAACGCGTTTGATCTCCGTGCCGCGGGCGCCGACGGAAACTTCGATACTGCGGACGACCAGTTGTATTCGCTGGCGAGTGTTGGATATGACGGTGGTTTGTCGGCGACTTTTGTGGTGGTGGATGGGCCGCTTCAACCTGGGAACTACCGCTTCACAGTGACGACGGCTTTGAAGGATCGTGCGGGCAACCCTTTGGCCACGGCCTTCGTACGCCACTTTACGGTGAACAATGTGCCCGGTTTTGTCCTCGAGAACCGCGCGAACGATTCACAAGTGACGGCAACGCCTTTGGGCTCAGCCGGGACGGGTGCGGACGGATCGTTCTTTAACCGGGGCACGTATGGGGCGGGTTCCAATCCTTATTTTGTCACTGCCGGCCACTTTAATGCAGATACGCAGCCCGATCTCGCAGTGGCCAACATCAGCAGTGGCAACGTGACGGTTTATATCGGACGCGGCTCCGGCCTCTATCATTCCGGGGTTTATTATCCCTCAGGGAATGGACCGATTGCGCTTGCCGTGGGTGATTTCAATGCTGACAGCAAGTCTGATCTGGCGGTGGCGAATTACTACGGCTCGACCATGAGTGTGTTGCTTGGCAATGGCGACGGCACATTCCAAACCGCCACAAGTTACGGCACCGATGTCAATCCACGCTCGGTTGTGACCGCGGATTTCAATGGCGATGGCAAACCGGATCTCGCCACGGCCAATCAAAGCCGCGCCAATGTCAGCATTTTTCTCGGCAATGGGGACGGCACCTTTCAAAATGGCGTTCACTTTCCTGCCGCGAATGGCCCTCATTCCATCGCCGCTGCCGATCTGAACAAGGATAATAAAACCGATCTCGTCGTCGTTAATACGAGCAGTGATAATGTGAGCATTTTGTTGGGCCAGGGCGATGGAACTTTCCCCGCTCCCGTCAACTATGCGGTTCAAAACGCGCCGCGGTCAGTCGCCATCGGAGACGTCAATGGCGATACCAAGCTGGATCTGACGGTTTTGAATGCGGGGGTGAATCCGAATTCCGTGAGCGTGCTGCTCGGCAATGATGATGGCACGTTTGCCAACGCCATCCATTATCCAATTGAAGGGGGCGATCCTTACCAGGTGATTCTCACAACCGTCAACGCTGATGGCGCTCTCGATGTGGTGGTCGCGAGTTATGGAAGCGGACGTTTGGTGTTTCTCTTCAATAACGGCGACGGCACTTTTGGCGGTTCAGTCAGCCATTATATTCCGGGCAATCCGATTTCCGTTGTCGCGGGTGATTTCAGCGGTGATGGCATTATGGATCTCGCCACTGGCAATTATGGGCATTCCAACATGAATGTTTTGACCGGGAATCGTCCCACCCTATTGGCTGAAGATCCGGCCGGAACCGGGGTTCGTTCGGGATTTGGCCGCGGCAATCTCACCGATCGCGAGGATTGGGATTTTTGGAGTTTCAGCGGGAACGCTGGCGATCTGCTCAGTGTTGCAGTGGAAATCCCCAACTCTCCTCCCGCCAGCCAGCTTTACTACCGGATTGATTATCCGGACGGCGAACGGTTCTTCGATTTTTACGCGTCCAGTTACAATGGTTGGGGCGAATCCCGGCCCAACTCGCCGCCGCTCGTTCTCCCGAAATCGGGCACTTACACGGTGCGCGTCAGCTACAACTACGATTATTTCGGCGAGTACCGCTTGCGTGTGACCCTGGCTCGTCCGCCAATGCAAATGGAGAGTGAGGACAACAACAATTTGAATCAGGCGGACGCGCCCGCGCTGACGCTCGCCACCGGCCGGCAAACCGCTTCCGTCCTCGGTTACATTGGCGTCGGTGATCCGGAAGGGGACTTTTTCCGATTGGGAAATCTGGCGGCGGGCACCACGATCACGCTGGGTCTCACACAGCCATCGACCAGCGGATTGGCCGGTGTTCTGAGTATTTACAATTCGTCCGGAGCGAACGTCGCAACCAGCGCCGCTGGCGCAAGCAGTCTCGAGTTTACCGTGCCTGCAGAAGGCGACGATGCCTATTATGCCCGCGTCACCTCGGCTGGCCCGAAACACGTCACGGGCAGCAGCACGCCCCTGAGCTTTGATGGCGGGGATGATTATGTCGATCTGGGGGCGTGGTCGCCCGGCAATCGCTGGACTGTTTCGGCCTGGGTCCGTCCCGCAGGTTATGATAGCCGTCGCCGCAATATCGTTGGTGGTTACGCAGACTGTCGTGACTGGGGAATCACATTGCAGAACGGAGATTTTGGAGTTGTGATTCGGCAACCTGGCGGCTGCTCGCAAACTGTTCCTTCTGGGATCACACCTTCGCTTGGCACCTGGTACCATGTTTTGGCGACATCAGATGGCACAACCGCGAAAATTTACGTGAACGGTTCGTTGCGCAATTCCGCTGCGGTCGATCCCGAGTACATCGGAACGCCCAACGGAACTCGCATCGGAGGTGAAGTTTGCTGCGGCGGCAATAATTTTCCCGGCTTGATTGACGAAGTGAGCATTTGGGATCGCGCCCTGAGTGACGAGGAAGTCACATCGCTCTTTATCACCGCCCTCGAGGGAACCGAATCGGGACTCGTGGGCTATTGGAAACTGAACGAAGGCACCGGCACGACGGTGGCCGATCGCAGTACGCAAAGCCGCAATGGAACCTTGGCCAACGGCGCTGCCTGGGTTTCGGTAGGCGCGGCCACAGCCACGCCGGCCGGGCTGCTGTCGCAGTACATTCTCTCCATTGAACTGGCCGATACGCTGCCTCCTTCATTGGTCGGCGACAACTTGCCCAAAGAAGGATCGAGCAATCCGGTTTTTCTGGATCGCTTCAGCCTGAGTTTTTCGGAAGATATGCTCGCCACTTCGGTAAACGATTCGGCGAGCTATGATTTGCGTTCCGCCGGAGCCGACGGGAATTTCGACACCGGAGATGACGAACTCTACACCGTGGTGAGCAATGGTTACTCGAGCGGATTGTCGGCGGGGTACACGATCGGCGACGGCCCATTGCAGCCGGGGAACTATCGGTTCACCGCGAAAACGACTTTGAAAGATCGCGCGGAAAATCCGCTTTCGAGCGCCTACGTGCGACAATTCTCGATCGCTGGCGTCAACGGTTTCATCGGCGAAAATCGCAACAACAACACTCCAGGAACAGCCACTTCCATCAGTCCAGCGCCAGGAACTTCTCCCGACGGCTCTTTTGCTGCCGGGAGCAACTTCGGCGCGGCGAACAATCCATATTTTGTTTCGGCAGCCATGCTGAACAACGACGCTTTCCTGGATCTGGTGGTCGCGAATTACGGTTCGGACAACCTCAGCGTGCTGCTCGGCAATGGCGACGGCACTTTCCAAACGCGCGTGAACTACGGGGCTGGCAATGGTCCGCTGGCGCTCGCGGTGGCCGATTTGAATCAAGATGGCAAGCTGGACGTGATTTCCGGCAACCACAATTCGCGGAACATCAGCGTGCTCCTCGGCAATGGCGACGGCACTTTGCAAACGCCCGTCAACTACAACGTCGGCAATAATCCGCGTTCGGTGGCGGTAGGTGATGTCAATGGCGACAACATGCTCGACGTGGCCGTGGCCAACCAAAATACCGCCAACGTGAGCGTGCTGCTCGGCAATGGCGATGGCACTCTGCAGGCGGCCGTCAACCATGCCACCGGCAATGGACCGCATGGCGTGGCGCTGCGCGACGTCAACGGCGACAACAAACTGGATTTGGCGGTGGTGAACGTGAGCAGCGATACCATGAGCGTGTTGCTCGGCAATGGTGACGCCACATTCCAGGCTCCGGTGAATTACCCCACCGACAATGCGCCGCGCTCAGTCGCGGTTGGCGATGTCAACAGCGATTCCAAACTGGATCTGGTGGTTGTCACCTCTTCAAATCCCAATTATCTCAATGTGTTTTTGGGCAATGGCGATGGTACTTTTGCCGATCGCGTTTCCTATGCAACCGGCGGTTCGGATCCCTATCACCTTGTTCTGGTCGATCTGAACAACGACTCGAAACTGGATGGCGTAGTGGCCAATTACGGCGCCAGCCGGGTCGGCGTTTTGTTGAACAACGGCGATGGCACATTCGGGACTGCGATCAATTACAGCGCCGGGCGCAATCCAATCTCGATTGCTCCGGGCGATTTCAATCGCGATGGCCGGCTCGATCTTGCGGCGGCGAATTACAACGGAGCCGACGTCACGATTCTCTTTGGCAACAACACGGAAATGCTCGTGGAAGATTCGGGCGGCACCGGACTGCGCATCGGGTCAGCTCGCGGCAATCTTTCCAATGGCAACGATGTGGATTACTGGAGCTTCACCGGTTTGGCAGGCGACCGTGTTAATTTGGCAGTCGATATTCCCGGCAATCCGCCGGCCAGCAGTCTTTACTTCCGCATCAACCGCCCCGACGGCTCGAATTGGTCCTACTCTGATTTCACCACCACGCATTTTGGTTGGGGACAGAATTCGCATCCGCCAGGTGAAACCGCGCTCATTCTGCCCGCTACTGGCACTTACACCATTCAGGTCCAATTCAATCATGCCTACACCGGCGAATATCGTTTTCGTCTTACTTTGGCCCGGCCACCCATTCAAGTGGAACGCGAGGACAACAACGCCATCAACCAGGCGAACAGTCCCGAACTCGCACTGACCGCAGGCCATCAAACCGCCACCGTCCTCGGATACATCAGCATTGGCGATGGTGCGGGCGACTTCTATCGTCTCGGCAATCTCGCGAACGGCACCACCATTCATTTGAATCTCACGCAGCCAGCCTCGAGCGGCTTCGGCAACGTCCTCGGAATTTACAATCCCGCCGGCGCCCTTGTCGCGCGCAGTGAAATCGGCGCGGCCTCTCTTACTTATCCAGTGCCTGAAGGCGCTGACGGAACCTACTACGCGCGCGTCACTGAAGAAGGGCCAAGTTACGCCATAAAATTTGGCGCAGCAGATGGCTTCGCGTTGAATTTCGACGGAGTGGACGACATCGTCACGACTGGCGTGGGCCTCATTCCGAATTCGGGCGAATTCACTGTCGAAGCCTGGGCCTATGGGCTCGATATGGGCGGCTATCGTGAAATCATCTCGCAGGGCAGCGGAGGCAATGCTTTTTACCTCGGCTACGATACAGGCAACAACATCCGTTCTGGCGATGGATGGGGTTCCACAGGGATCCCATTCCCATTTCATGGCTGGCATCATTTGGCGATCGTCAAATCCGCAACCGACACGAAGCTCTATGTTGACGGTGTGCTCCGCGCCAGCCGCGGAGGGACCATTCCGAATCCCGCGGCAAATACGCCTTTCACCATCGGAAAACAATATGGGCCTTATGGCGAGTATTGGCCGGGCGGCGTTGACGAAGTCCGCGTCTGGAATGTGGCCCGAACCGCGGAGGAAATTCAGCAGAATTACGCCAGTGCACTCACGGGCAATGAAGCAGGCCTGATCGGCTATTGGAAGTTTGACGAAGGTTCAGGCACGACCCTCGCCGATGCCTCATCGCAAGGACAAGCCGGCACAATCGTCGGTGAACCGCGCTGGCTTTCGACCACCGGCGGGTTTCGCCAGACGCGCGGGATGTATGCGCAATACTTGTTGAGCATCGATCTTGCAGACACGCTGCCGCCCACCATTACCGGCGACAATCTTCCTGCCGAAGGTTCCGACAATTTCATCGTGCTCGATCGCTTCACTTTGAATTTCTCCGAGGACATGCTCGCCAGCACCGTGACGGATAGCGCGAGTTACGAACTGCGTTCCGCCGGGGCCGATGACGCTTTTGACACAGCGGACGACGCGCTTTACGCCGTGGTCAGCACGGGCTACAGCGCCGGTCTGTCGGGCGGCTATTCCATCAGCAATGGTCCGCTTCAACCGGGTCGATATCGATTCACCGCGGGAACCAATTTGAAAGACCGCGCGCAAAATCCGCTGGCCAGCCCCTATGTGCGCCAATTCGCCATTCGCGCTGTTCCGGGATTTTTCTTCGAGAGCCGCGACAACAACTCGCGCGGCACGGCCACGAGCTTGAGTCCTGCGCCGGGAACGGGCGCCGATGGATCGGTGAGCACAGGCGGCAGTTACGGTGCGGCAAACAACCCGTACTTTGTTTCGGCGGTGTTGCTGAACAATGATGCGTTCCACGACCTGGTTGTGGCCAATTACGGATCTGATAACATCAGCGTTCTGCTCGGCAATGGCGACGGCACGTTCCAAACGCGCGTCAACTATGGCGCCGGCAATGGGCCGCTGGGATTGGGCGTCGTCGATTTGAATGGCGACACCAGGCTGGATGTCGTCACGGTGAACCATAACAGCCACAACGTGAGCATTCTGTTGGGCAATGGCGATGGGACTTTCCAGGCGGCAGTCAATTATGCCGTTGGCAGAAATCCGCGCGTGATTGCCATTGGTGATTTGAACGGGGACAACAAACTTGATTTGGCGACGGCGAATCAAGGCACAGCCAACGCCAGTGTGCTGATTGGCAATGGCGACGGAACTTTCCAGGCGGCGGTGAACTACGCCACGGGCAACAGTCCTTACGGCATTGTGGCGCGGGATTTCAACGGCGATTCCAAAATCGATCTGGCTGTTTCGAATCAAGGTTCCGACAACGTGACGGTGATGCTGGGCGTGGGCGACGGAACGTTCCAAGCCCCGGTGCCTTACGCCACACCCAATGCTCCGCGTTCACTGGCCGCGGGGGACATCAACGCCGATGGCAAGCTCGATCTGGTGGTCAATACCTCGAGCAATCCGAATTACGTCACGGTATTTCCTGGCAATGGAGATGGATCCTTTGCCGCGGGCATTAATTACGCGACCGGCGGTTCGGATCCTTACCATGTGGTGCTTCCTGATCTGAATGGCGATTCCAAACTGGACGTGGTGGTGGCCAATTATGGCAGCAGCCGCGTGAGTATCCTGTTGAACAATGGGGACGGCACACTGGGGAACGCACTGGTCTTTCCGGCCGGCCGCAATCCAATTTCCATTGCACCGGCCGATTTCAATCGCGACGGTCGCCTGGATTTGGCCGCAGCCAATTACAACAGCGCCGATGTCACCATTCTCTTTGGCAACAACACGGAATTCCTGACTGAAGATCCGACGGGAAGCGGGATTCGCACGAGTGCCGGGCGGGGCAATGTGTCGAGCAATGCCGATGATGATTTCTGGAGTTTCAGCGCCAAAGCGGGAGATCGCCTCATGGTGGCTGGCGATATTCCGGGCAACCCTGGCGCCAGCAGTTTGTATTATCGAATCGATCGGCCGGATGGAAACATCCTGCACGACTTCACCACCACGCATTTTGGGTGGGGCCAATCCGAACCGGTGGTCATTCCTGCGGATGGCACCTACACATTGCAAGTCCGGTTTAATCATGGTTACACGGGTGAATACCGTTTTCGTGTAACGCTGGCAGCGCCTCCGGTGCAGCTGGAAAACGAGGACGAGAACAACGCTTTGGCGAGCGCGAACAAACCGCTCGAAGGCGGACTGACGCAAGCCAAAGTTCTCGGCTACGTGAGCGTGGGTGATCCCGCGGATTTCTTCAGCCTTGGCAACCTGGCGAACGGAACCACGGTGAACCTTGGGTTTACGCGTCCGAACTCAAGCCGGCTCGCGGGCGTGATGAAAGTGTTTAACGCTTCCGGAAACGAAGTGGCTTCGAGCCCGGCGGGAGCGCCAGCATTGAGTTTCGCCGTTCCTGCTGGCGCCGACGGCGCGTATTACGCGCGAGTCACTGCCGGAACTCCAGGACACGCTGCCGGCTCAACTGGATCCGTCTCGTTCGACGGAAGCAACGATTCGGCTGATCTCGGCAATTGGTTCAACTATCAGACCTTCACCATTTCCATGTGGTTGCGGCCTCGTTCCACGCAACAAAGCTATGCCGACATCGTGGATAACAATCATCGCAATGGCATCAACTGGGTGGTCCAGCAGGATGTGGATCGGGTGAATAACTACAACTGGTATGCGGCCGATGGCTCGGCCGGCGTGCCGTTTGTCCTCGCGCCAAACGTTTGGCAGCACCTGACCGTCACTCGCGATTCCGAACGGGTCAGCAAGGTTTACATCAACGGCCAGCTCATCGGTTCCACCACTGGCACTGGCGATATCAATTATGACGGGAACCGTTTCTTGCGCCTCGCCCGTTTTGGAGGGGGGGGACGGCATTGGAACGGTTTCATGGACGAAGTGGCCATTTGGGATCGCGCGCTGAATGATGCCGAAGTGGCGGCGACCATGAATCAGCGCCTGGCCGGGACGGAGAACGGGCTCCTCGGTTACTGGGGCTTCAATGAAACGAGCGGCACAACCGCCTCCGATGCGACGGCGAATGCGCGAAATGCGACGCTCGTAAACGGCGCGTTCTTTGCGCCGCTCGGCACGGTCGAGGACGCGGATCCGGGACTGTTCGCGCAATACATTCTGGACATCAATCTGGCCGACAACGTCCCGCCTGTCGTCACAGGCAACTCGTTGCCGGGAGAAGGCAGCAGCCTCGAAGTCGTGGTCGATCGCTTCACGCTCACGTTCTCCGAGGATATGCTCGCGCAAAGTGTCACCAATCCCGCGAGCTACGATCTTCGCGCGGCCGGCCCTGACGAACTCTTTGGCACGCCGGATGACGAAATCTATGCCGTGGCCGGTTCGTATTCCAGCGGTCTGACCGCCTCCTTTTCCATTGCCGATGGTCCGTTACAACCAGGACTCTATCGCTTTTCCGCTCTGACAAGTTTGCAGGATCGCGCCGGGAATTTTCTGGCCACCCCGCATGTGCGTCAGTTCACGGTTGCGCCGATCAGTGGTTCCATTTTCGAGAGCCGCAATAATGGAACGGTCGATTCCGCCACCCCGCTCAATCCGGGACTGACTCCTGATCCGGTGGGCAACAACGTCCGAGCGGTTCTTGGCCGGGGTAATATCGCCAGTACATCGGATCTCGATTACTGGAGTTTCGACGCGGAAGCGGGTGATCTGATGATGTTGGGCGCCGATGTCCCGAACAATCCGGCCAACTCATCGTTGCATTATCGCATCGAGCGGCCCAATGGTTCGGTGCTGCACGAGTTCGACACTGCGAATACGGGGCGCGGTCAATCGCCGCCACTGACGCTCGCGGAGGCCGGCGCTTACCGAGTGCGTGTCAGCTACAACAACCAATATTTCGGAGAATATCGTTTCCGTGTCTGGTTGACGAAGCCGCCGATGGCGCTCGAAAACGACGAAAACCAAGGCACCGGCAATGGCTCGGTGGCGACCGCCAGCACTCTGCCGCTCACGACCAGTGGCGACAACAAAACCGGCAGCGCCCTCGGGTATCTGCGGGCCACAGGGGACCTCGATTATTTCAATCTCGGAACCCTCACCAGCGGGTCCACCGTGTATTTGAACACACGCCTGCTCGCGGGCAGCCAGTTCAATCCCGTCGTCAGCCTTTACGACGCATCCAATGGCTATCGCATCGAGGCGGGCAGCGGTCGCGCCGATGACGGTGTGGCTGAGGTGCGCATCGAACAGACCGGAACGTATTACGCGGTGGTCCGTGGCAATGCCGCCGGCCTGCGTGAATCGTACGTGCTCGATGTTCAGGTGGTTCCGACCGGCAGTGTTTCGTTCCCGAATTTGCAAGTCACCGGCATCACGCCGCCGAGCGGATCGATTCGCAGCGGTCAGGAGGTGGCCTTCTCGTTCACGGTGCAAAATGTCGGGTCGGTGGCCACGCCCGCGCCGGATTGGATGGATCGCGTGGTCGTTTCACAGAACGACATTCTCGGGGATGCCGATGACACGCTCATCGGAATTTATCCGCACAACGGCGCGCTCAATCCGACGGATAATTACACCGTCAATCAGACCGGCCGGCTGCCCGATGGGATTAACGGGCCGCATTACTTGATTGTGCAAACGGACTTCGGCAATGCGGTGAACGAGTTCGTGCTCGAAGCGGACAACGTCACCGTCTCGACGGCGTTTACGGTGACCAGAGCGGATTATCCCGATTTGAAAGTGGAGAACCTGACGGTGACAGGGCCGAGCGTGAACAACGAATTTACGATCAACTGGACGACAGCGAATCGCGGTGCAGCCGCGGCCAATGGCGGTTTCAAAGAACGCCTCTTCGTTCGCAATTTGCGCACTGGAGCCATTCTGGTGAATGAACCGCGTGATGTCGCTTCCGATCTCGTGGCCGGCGCCACACTGCCGCAGTCGGCAACGGTGATGACGGTTGTTCCGGGCAATTACCAGGTGTTGGTCACGACCGATTCGCAAAACGACTTTTTCGAGTTCGATGCAGTCAGCCATGCCAGTGCGGAACAGAACACCGCTGAAGCAGGGTTTGCCATCACCCAATTCTTCAATGTCAACGTGCAGCCTAACCCCGCGGAAGGCGGGTCGGTGACCGGTGGCGGCACGTTCGCTTCGGGAACGAGCGTCACTGTGACGGCCACTCCGAATACGACGGACAAGCCGTATCGGTTCCTGAACTGGACAGAGAACGGTTTGTTCCAAAGCGCGAACAGCAGTTTTACCTTCACGCTCGGGCGCGATCGCAATCTGGTGGCGAATTTTACCTTGCCGCTCTACGCCGTAACCGCGGCCAACAATCCTTCGGCCGGCGGCGTGGTCATCGGCACAGGCAATGTGTTCCATGGAAATACGGCCACGCTGACCGCGCGTCCCAATGCCGGTTATAAATTCGTGAACTGGACGAAGGATGGAACGGTCGTCGGCACAGAATTGACCTTGAGCGTTGTTATCACTGGCGACTACGCAGTGGTGGCCAATTACGAGGAAGCCAATCCATTCCACGATGTCACCACCGCCACGGATCCGGCTGGCATCGCGCAGGTGACGGGCGCGGGCCGTTACAACAATGGACAATCGGTGGTCATCAGCGCTCCGGAGACCATCACAGCTTCGCCCAATGTTTATACCTTCCGCCAATTCAATCTGAATGGCGTGCGCGTCAGCACCAGCGCGAGCTTCACGAAGACCTTCACCACCGCCGATCCGAAAGATATGGCGTTTGTGGCGGTCTATGACACCCGCACCATTCTGCCGACGGTGGCGAATGTCACGGCCAACATGCCCAATCCGGTGCCATTGACAGCGACCTACCAGCTCGACATCCGGTTTGATCGCAGCATGGATCCGGCAGTGGCGCCAGCGATCGTGCTTGACGGTCCGCAGCAGATCAATGTTCCAGGCACGGGCACCTGGTCGAGTGGCGTTTCCGGAAATGACACTTATCGCACCCCCAATATCGCGTTCAGCGCCGGCATGGATGGCACCTACGCCGTCAAAGTTTCCGGCGGCCGCGATCTCTCCGGCGGCGCGGTGGCCGAAGCTTCGGTTTACACAACGATTGTGGACGTCACCGCTCCGGCGCATCCCACGCTCACGTTGGGTGCGACGAGCAACTCTTCGGCGACGGTGAATTGGGCCGATTACGCTGCCCCGGCAGATCTCAGTGGTTTCCGCGTTTACATTCAAACTGCCACCTTCGATTCGACCGCGGGATTAACGGCGCTGACTCGGTTGGGCGCCAATGCGAGGTCGTATCAATTCGGTGGGCTCGCGCTGGACACGCAATATTATGTGGCCATGGCGGCAGTCGATAATGCCGGCAACAGCACTCCGGCGATCGCAG
>JBFMDG010000135.1:0-12472 GCA_040754135.1 Verrucomicrobiota bacterium | reverse complement strand
AGCTGGAAGCATCAACAAACCAATTATTGCCCTCTCGATTTTGTTGTCACTGGTTTGGGCGCCGGTCCTTCACAGCGCCGAATCCGGCGAATCGATTTCGCTGTTCGATGGAAAATCTCTCGACGGCTGGATGAATGCCTCTGGACAAAAACCGGGGGATGGCTGGGTGATTGAGGGCGGCGTGCTCATTCGCAAAACTCAGGCGGGCGATATCTGGACGAAACAACGCTACGGAAATTTTGTTCTCACGCTCGAATTCCAAACCAAAGGCAACAGCGGCGTCTTCATTCGCACCGACGATCCCAAAGACAACGTCCAGACCGGCATCGAAATCCAGGTGGACAAGCCGCGTCCACCAGGCAAACACAGTGTCGGCGCTGCTTACGATCTGCTCGCTCCATCCAAAAACGCCGCGACGGATGGCTGGAACAAAATGGTCATCACGGCCCGAGGCAGCCTCTTGAAAGTCGAACTCAACGGCGAGCTCATCATCGATCTGGATCTGGATCGCTGGACGGAACCGGGCAAGAATCCCGACGGCACGAAGAACAAATTCAAAACCGCCCTGAAGAATTTCAAGCGCGAAGGCCACATCGGTTTTCAAGATCACGGCGCCGAAGTTTCCTATCGCAACGTGCGGATCAAACCTCTCTGAGGGTCACCCGAAACAGTCCGCAACGCTATTAGTTGGGGCATGGCTGCGATTGGTCTTCAACGCAGCCGCGCTCCTGAGGAAGCGGTTATTGCGGTCCTTATCGTGAGTTGATTGATGGGGTCTGACGCCGGCTGGCGGACGGGTGCAACTCACGTTTCCGGCGTTCCATTGATCGACGGGGTTGAAGTGGTTTGAGTCGGGCGAGACCGCTGGCTGGCCGAGTGCATAGGCATTGACGGATCGAGCAGACTTGTTAAAAGGCAGTGGTGACATCTCTGCGACCGATCGATGTCCTGATTCTGATTCTTGCTTCCACATTCACCATTCGCGCCCAGATTTCAGGCGAGAAGATTTGGGAAGTTCACCTGAAGCAGATTACTGTTTCGTCTCCAGCCATAGATTTGGACGGAACGGTTTACATCGCGGACAGCCAAGAAAAGACGGTCTATGCGTTCGATGGCAGCACGGGTTCCAAAAAGTGGGAATTCCAAGCGGGGGACATAGTGCATGCAACACCTGCCATTGGCAGCGATGGAACCGTGTATGTCGGATGTTGGGATGCCAAACTCTATGCATTGGACGGCAAAACCGGAGCGTTGAAGTGGTCTTTTTTGACCGAGGGATCGATTACTTCGTCGCCGGTGATTGGGCGAGTGGATGGCACCGTGTATGTCGGCTGCGCAGGCGTACCGAGAATTTATGCGTTGGATGCGAGTCAAGGACACCTCAAATGGAAAATCGAAACAGAATATGTCCATTACACGGCCTTGGCACAAGGCAGGGATGACACTTTGATTTATGCCAACAGTTTCCCCAACATCCTTGCCATCGAGACGGCCACGGGGCAAATGCGCTGGAAATTCAAAACACTCAATCCGTTCTATGATTTATTTGCTCTGGGAATGGGTGAGAATGGAATCGTTTACGCCTCGTCCTCGGACGGCATGTTTTACGCCCTTAATGATCAAACCGGAACAAAGATTTGGGAATTCAAAGCCCAGGATCATTTCAAATCAGGTCCTGCCATTGGAACGGACGGAACAGTTTACGTGGGGAATAATGACCGTAAGATTTACGCCTTGGACGGCAAAACAGGAATGGTGAAATGGAGTTTTCCAACACCGGGACCGATCTACACTGTTCCAGTCATTGGGGCAGACAACGTCCTTTACGTCGCGGCCGATGCGCTCTACGCGATCGATGCGAACACGGGTGCCAAACTTTGGCAGTTCTCAGGTGGAAACAGTGCTCGGAGCTCACCGGCACTTAGTGCAGATGGCCTGCTGTACGTGGTCATGGCCACCGATACCGCGAGACTTTACGCATTGCGCACCTCCTCAAAAGGATTGGCGGGCAGTCCTTGGCCCAAAGCCGGTGGAAACAATCAGAACAACGGCCGCGCCACGTTCAGGCCGCACAAAGCGACCGCGGCGCCAGCCATTGTGAACGGGTCGATCGTGGGAGTCACTGTCCTTGATGCAGGCTACGGCTATACCAATGCGCCTGCAGTGACAATCTCTTCGGCCTCAGGTTCAGGAGCCGTGTTCAACGTGGTGATGGGTACCGGATTCATTAAAGAAATCCTGATCGAAAATCCCGGAAGCGGGTATTCTCCGGATGCAAAACTCGATATCGCGTGGCCTCCTGTTCCTTCCTCCCTCAACATTGTCGTGAGCAAAGTGCGTTTGAATCTGTCGCTGCGCCCGGGTCAGGTTTACCAGATTGAATCTTCAAAAGATCTCAAAGCGTGGGGTGCTCTGGGCCTGCCTTTCCGCGCCGAATCGGAAAGCATGACACAGGAAGTCGATGTGCTCGAACACGGCCAATATTTCCGGCTGCGCGAACATTGATGAACTTCCTCGCGGATTTCGTGCGCGCGGCCGCGAGTGGATTGACACTTCCGCTTTCTCACGCACGTACTCACGGCTGCATTTCCGGACGGTGTTGTCGCCGCGGTTACACCTTCACCGGCCGGCCTTTGGCCGCCGATTTATCCGCGGCGAAAATGATGCGATGGGTTTCGAGCGCGTCGGCCAGACTGGTCAAGGGCATTTCCTTCCCGGCATCGACTGCGTCGAAGAACGCCTGGAATTGGGTGAGATAGGGGTGATCCGACACATCGCCCGAATCGAGCATCTTCATCGAAAGCTGGCTCCAGGTGTTCTTGTTCAAGCCGCCCAGTTTCATCGAGTGAAATTTGTTGTCGAGCAGGCTCCCTGCGCTGCCGACCAGGTGCGTGTGAAAATAGTAGGGCTGTAAACAATCCACCACGGCGGCGCACTTGCCCACTTTGCCATCGCGGAATTTCAGAATCGTCACACTCGTGGTCGTGTATTCGTAAGGCGCGAAAATCTTGCTGCGCGATTTGGTGTCGTAACTGGTCACTTCGGCAACGTCGTTGCCCAAACAGAGCATAAGCGCATCGAGCGCATGACAGCCGGCCGTGAGCAATGAGCTGCCGCCGGCGTCTTTGCGCGTATTCCAGCGGAACTGGCCGTACCAGGGGCCGATGCCGTGGTAATAATCGATTTCGCCATAATGCAATTTTCCAAGCAGGCCCTGGTCAATGACCGCTTTGGTGGTGAGAAACTGGCTCGAGAATCGGCACTCGAAACAGACGCAGGTCTTCACCCCGGCCTTGTCCACGGCGGCTTTCATCGCCTGGCAATCCTTCCACGACAACGCCAGCGGTTTCTCAACGATGACATGTTTGCCCGCGCGGGCCGCGGCAATAACGTGCGCCGCATGTTGCTGGGGATAACTGCAAACTGAAACCGCGTGGATCGAAGGATCGGCCAGCATGGCTTCGAGATCCTGGTAAGCGGTGATGGCGCCGCCATGTTTTTGGCTGAGCTCCTTCGAGTCCAGTGGACGCGAAGAATAAATCGCTGTCACCTGGGCCTGTTTTGTCGAATTGATGGCTGGGATGTGCGCCGTCGCCACCCAGCCGTAACCGATAATGCCAACGTTGTATTTTTTCATGCGCGAAGCGGATCGAGTAAACAAGAAGCGTTCTCCGCGCGCAACCCATGAGTTCGGCGGAATGAGCGGTTCAAATGAGAATGTGTGGATGACCCCACTCGCGCGCGGGTCCTCTTCATCGGAGTTGTCTCAATGGCAAGAACTGGAGGCTCCGGAAGCGAACGAGGGGCTGATGAGCGGAATTCCCAAGCCCAACCCGCGCAAGATCAGTAACACACCCAGGCAAATCAGCGTCACGGGAATGAGTCGTCCGAATTTGAAACGCCAGGCGTTAAACAGCTTTCCCCCGCCGAGATGGATCGTCAGCAACAAGGGAAGCGTGCCGATGCCGAACCAAAGCATGTAATTCAAACCGCTGACCAGCGTGGTCGAGGCCGCAGCTCCGGCGCAAGCGGCGTAAACCAGACCGCAAGGGAGCAATCCGTTCAACCCGCCGAGAGCGAGTTGCGAGGCGAGAGAGCGCCGTTCCCACAAACCGCGCAGGGCTGTTTTCAACCAGCCGACCCAGGTGGCGACACGAAATCCAATGGCAATTCTCGAGGAGAGACACAAGCCGAGCAGAATGGCCGCGCCAGCGCTGATCGAGACCCAACGCTGCAAACCGGCCATAGCGAACGATTGCCCGAGCAAACCGAATAACGCGCCGAGCAGGCCATACATCAAAATGCGTCCTGCATGATAAACCACCCGGTTCACGAGGAATCTTGAGCGCGTCGATCCAGCCGAGGGTAACGCCAGCAGCAGCGGGCCGCACATGGCCGCGCAATGCAGGCTTCCCACCAATCCCAACATGAAGGCTGTCCAAAGTTCCATCGTGAATTCAGCGGCGTGGATCACGGTTTCGTTTTGCGGACACCAAACCGCGGAACGGGACGTTATGCAGGGGCCGCAGTTTGCTTTTCATCCTGATCCCGAATTTCGCGTGACGCAGATCGCTTGATCATGAAAAAATTCGGCGCCATCAACTTTCCAATGCAATCGCACTCTCCAGAACCCGGGCGCCAGCGTGGCCGCGTCAACCGCTTGAGTGCCGTCGGCGCTGAGGTTGAGTTTGATCTCGAGATCGAGCCGGGCATCGGATGGGCGATAAAATTGAATTGAACCGCTGGCGTGTTGTCGCGCGTGCTCACGCGGCAGCCGCACTTGAATGCGGCTTTCTGCCATCTCGTAGGCCACGGAAACATCTCGGGCGAACGGCCGCGTTCGCGCCACTTTATCGAGATGTTGCTGAAACCGGAGTTCCTCCTCGTAATAGTCTGGCCGCACCAGGTCCATGTTCTGCCGAACGGCAAAAGCAATAAACACAACCAGGCCACCGATAAAAACAAAGAAAGCAGTGATGATGGAAAACGGCCATGGGTTGGGCGGCAATATGGATTTCATTTGGGAGTGGATTTGAGTGGGACATCACGCGGGCCGATGAAAACGGTGTGAACCGTTTCGAGCCGTTCGCCTCCGGCATATATCCCGATTTGCAATTTGGTTTTTGGGCCGGGCAACTGTGATTGATCAAGCACGACCAGGACGGACGTTTGGGCCAGTTCCGCTTTGGGAACGAGCAATTCTCCCGTGCTCGCGCCCATGAGCTTGAGCGTGCCGGGTTGATCTTCGAGTTGCAGGCGCACCGGGATGTCGCGGGACGTTTTGTTCAGGATCTTGAGCGTGTAAAGATTTTCAATCTGGCCTTCGGCGGTTTCCAAAAAGAGCGCGCCAGGCGCTCGCAACAGCGTGGTCTCGACATCCGATCGTGTGAATACCAGGACACTCAGCACCAGGGTCAGCACCGCCAAAACCACAGTGTATCCGGCCAGTCGCGGCGTGAATCGGAAGGGCTCGCCTTTATCGACGCTGTTGAGCGACGCGTAGCGGATCAAACCGCGCGGCCGTCCGATTTTGTCCATCACGCCATCGCAAGCGTCGATGCACGCCGTGCAATTCACGCATTCCATCTGCGTGCCATTGCGGATGTCGATCCCGGTGGGGCAAACGGCCACACAAAGCCGGCAGTTAATGCAATCCCCGTGGCCTTGGGCCAGGCGATCGGCGAACACGTGTTCTCTTTTCAGCGGCGCGCGTTGTTCACCGCGTCGATGGTCATAAGCCACGACCATCGAGTTTTCGTCCAGGATGACGGATTGAAAGCGGCCATACGGACAAATGAAGGTGCAGGCTTGTTCGCGGAATCTGGCGAAGATCGAGTAGAACACCAACGTGAACAGCAACATGAAACTCAGCCCGGTCAAATGCCGCCTCGGATCGTCCGTGACGATCTCGAACAGCGCTTCGGGACCGATGATATAACTGAGGAGCGTGTTGCCGATGAGGAACGAGAGGCCAAAAAAGATCGAGTGCTTGAGGAGTTTCTTGCGCAGCTTGGCGATCGTCCACGGAGACGCTCGCAGCGCGCGTTGTTCGTGGGCATCCCCTTCGATGGCGTATTCGATTTTCCGAAACACCATTTCCATGAGCAAGGTTTGAGGACAGGTCCAACCGCACCAAAGCCGGCCAAACGCAGCCGTGAAAATGAGGATGGCCGTCAGAAACAACAGCATCGTCAGCGCGAAAATGACTCCGTCCTGCGGCCAGAAAATCTGCCCGAGGATCGAGAATTTTCGCTCGACGATGTTGACGAGCAACAGGGGGTTGCCCTGAATGCGAATGAACGGCCCGGCAAAGAGAATCGCCAGCAGAACCCAACTGACAAATGTGCGCCGAGCATACCAGCGGCCGGAAACTTTCTTTGGGAACAGCCATTGCCTCCGCCCTTCACGATCGGCTGTCGAGAGCCGGTTGCGAAAATCTCCGGCGTCCGGCTGGCGGCGTTGGCGAGGCGGCGTGCCGGCTTGGGAGCGGGTTGTTTTTGCGCAGAGCAGACTCATGAAGAGCTTGGCACTTATTCAAACTCGTTCGGTTTTTCAGGCTGCTGCTGGTTTTCGGGCGGCTTTGGATTCGGAGGTTGCGTGCCGCGAAAGGTGTAGATGTAACTCGCCACGGCATGAACTTCACTCGGCTTCAAAACGCCGCGCCACGTCAGCATCCCTTTTTCGGGAACGCCATTCAGAATGATTTTCAAATTATCCACGAAGGTTGCCCCGTGAATCCAATAGTCGTCGCAGAGATTGGGCCCCACCAATCCGCCGCCATCGGGTCGATGACACGGCGCGCAATAGGTCGTGTAGGTCTGAATGCCTTGCGAAAGAATGGCGGGCTCTTTCGAAGGTTGGAGTGTGCCGACGGACGCTTCGAATTTTGCGATCGAAGCCGATTTGATTTCTTCGCCTCGTTTGCGCTCCTTCTCGTACTCAGCGCTCTGCAGATCGCCGATGCCCAACACGTGATAATAGAGGAGATACGCGGCCGAGAAGAAGATGGTCAGATAAAAAAGCCAGACCCACCAGCGCGGGAGAAGATTGTCCAGTTCCTGGATGCCATCGACTTCATGGTCGAGCAGCAACGGATCACGCGAGGATTCGGCATCGCGGCGGTTCTGAACGGGTTCGATCTCATTCATAACGGGAATCTCCTTTCGTCGAAATGGTGTCGGACTCGGACTCGTCGTTCAACGGGAGCGAGCCCATGCGTTTGAGCACTGACTTTTTCTGCAATAGCGCCCAGATCAAAGCCCCGGCAAACACCGTGAAAAACAGGCAGACCGAAATCACGCCGTAAAGGCCGATGCCGCCGAGATCGCGCAAAACGTTCTGGATCATACTTGGTTAATTTGGGGTTGGCGTGGAGGTGGTTGAAGCTGGCACTGGAGCCGTTTTGATATCCGTGCCCAGTCGCTGCATGTAAGCGATGAGAGCGATGATTTCCCGGTCCGGTTGAGCCTGAACCGCACCCGACTTGAGATGGGTCACAATTTGCGCCGCCTGCGTTTTCAATTGCGTTTCGGCCGTTTTCTCAAAGCCCTCCGGGTAGGGCACGCCGACTTTGCGCAAAGCCGAGATGCGGGCAGGCAAAGACGCGGTGTCCAGCTTCTGTGTCAACAACCAGGGATAGCGCGGCATGATCGAACCGGGCGACGTGCTGCGTGGGTCATCCATGTGGTTGTAATGCCAGGCGTCGGGATATTTTCCTCCCAAACGATGTAAATCGGGCCCGGTCCGTTTCGAGCCCCACAAGAAGGGATGTTCATAAACGAATTCGCCGGCCTTTGAATACTCGCCGTAACGCTCCGTTTCCGAGCGAAACGGGCGCACCATTTGCGAATGACAGCCAACACAACCTTCGCGGATGTAAATATCGCGGCCGAGCAACTCGAGGGGCGTGTATGGCTTGACGCTCGCGATCGTGGGCACGTTTTCTTTGATTAAATACATCGGGATGACTTCGATCAGACCGCCGATGAGCACGGCGACAAAAGCCAGGGCAGTGAAAGTGAGGGGTTTCGCTTCCAGCCAGCGATGACGCCAGGGATGGGCGTGTTCCTCTCGATGGAGCGCTTCGACGGGCGCGGCCACTTGCACTGATTGATCAGCGAGGAACTGACCGGCCTTCGCCGTTTTCCACAGGTTGTAAGCCATGAGAAAAGTCCCGGCGATGTAGAGCAGTCCGCCGATGGCGCGCAGACGGTACATCGGGACGAGTTGCAGAACGGTTTCGAGGAAGTTGGGATATTGCATGAAGCCCTCGGGCGTGAATTGCTTCCACATCATCCCTTGCGTGATGCCACTCCAATACATCGGGACGACGTAAAACATCATGCCGAGCAGGGCGATCCAGAAGTGGGAATTGGCCAGCTTCGTGGACCAGAGCTTCGTTTGGTACAATCGCGGAAAGAGCCAATAGAGCATGCTGAAGGTAAGGAACCCATTCCAGCCGAGCGCGCCTGTGTGCACGTGCGCAATCGTCCAATCCGTGTAATGCGAGAGCGAGTTGACGCTTTTGATCGCGAGCGTCGGCCCTTCCAGAGTGGCCATTCCATAGGCCGTCACCGCCACCACCATGAACTTCAACATGGGCTCCTGCCGCACCTTGTCCCACGCGCCGCGCAAAGTCAGCAGACCGTTCAGCATGCCACCCCACGATGGCGCAATGAGCATGAGGGAGAAGACCATGCCCAATGACTGCGCCCAGTCTGGCAACGCCGTGTAGAGCAGGTGATGCGGCCCGGCCCAAATATAAATGAAAATCAATGCCCAGAAATGAATGATGGAAAGCCGATAGGAAAACACCGGCCGTTCCGCCGCTTTGGGCAGAAAGTAATACATCAAGCCGAGGTACGGCGTGGTGAGGAAGAAGGCGACGGCATTGTGGCCGTACCACCATTGCACGAGGGCATCCTGCACGCCGGAATAAATCGAGTAGCTCTTGAACCAGGTGGCCGGCACTGCCAGCGAATTGAAAATGTGCAGCAACGCCACCGTAATGGCTGTGGCAATGTAAAACCAGATCGCCACATACAGATGCTTCTCGCGCCGGCGCAAAATCGTGCCGAGCAGGTTGACCGTGAAAATCACCCAAACGAGGGCGATGGCGAGATCGATCGGCCATTCCAGTTCCGCGTATTCTTTGCTCGTGGTCAGGCCGAGCGGCAGCGTTATCGCCGCCGCCACGATAATGGCGTTCCAGCCCCAGAAGTTAAGCCAGCTGAGGCGGTCGCTGAACATGCGCGCCCGGCAAAGCCGCTGCAGGGAATAGTAAATCCCCATGAACATGCCGTTGCCGACAAAGGCAAATATCACGGCGTTCGTGTGCAGCGGACGCAAGCGGCCAAACGTGATGAATTGCAGATTTAAATTGGCTTCCGGCAAAAAGAGCTGCACCGCCGCAAGCAAACCGGCGCTCATGCCCACGATGCCCCAAAGCACCGTCGCGATCGCGAAAGCGCGCACAATGCGGTTGTCGTACTTGATGGTTTCTACGTTCATTGACGAGAGGTGTGTTTGGTTTTGGAAGTGGAAGGCGATGCTCCGGACCGCGTGCCTGAAATGTCCTCCAACAGCAATCGCCAGGATGGAGTGCAGGTGTCTTCATACTGACCCGATCGAACCGCCCAGATAAACGCGGCCAAAAAGCAGGTCGCGATGACAATGCTTAACGGAATGAGAAGGAAGATGACGATCATAGGACAGGTTCACAAAGCACTGTGGGTCCGGACGCGCTGGTTTTGGACTCGGTCACAGCGCGGCGAAACGAAATCATTTTCGGAGGCGCTGGATCGAGCCGGCGCCCCGCCCACACCACCGCCAAACAGGCAAACGCCACCACCGACACAGAACTCAGCGGCATGAGAATGGCGCAGACCACCGGGGAGAGCAGGCCGCGCGCGGCGATGGAAATGCCGATCACATTGTACAACGCGGAAATGATGAAACTGGTTTGCACCACCCGCACCGTGCGCTCCGAAAAACGCAGCACTTGGGCAAGATTAGCCACCTGTGCTCCTTCGAGGATGACATCGCTGGCCGGGGAAAAGGCGCTCAGCTGTTCCACGACCGCCACGCCGACGTCGCTTTGTTTGAGGGCGCCGGCATCATTCAGGCCGTCGCCAACCATCAGGACCAGTTGGCCGCGTTGTTGCCGTGCTTGAATGAATTGCAGCTTGTCCAGCGGGCTCTGATTGAAATGAAGCGCGGCTTGACTGCCGAAAATTTCAGTGAACCGCGCGCGTTCGCGTTGGTTGTCGCCGCTGAGCATCGCAAGTTGATATCGCGGCGAAAGGTTCTGTACGAGGGCGCGCGTCTCCGAGCGGATCGAGCTTTCGACGGAAAAAAAACCGCAGTACTGGCCATCCATGGCGAGATGAACCTGGCTGGCGCCGCGGAGTAAACCGCCGGCGTCACTCGAATCAGATGTGGCAGCGAGTGCGTCCTGAGGCAGCGGGATCTTCTGATTGGCCAGCCACGAGCTCGATCCCAACGCCACAGAATGTTCCGCGACCATCGCTGTGATTCCAAACCCGGGAACTTCGCGAAATTCCGACAGGCCGCTGCCATCAACTTCATCAGTTTGCTCCAGAAACTCGGCGATTCGCACCGCGTGCGGGTGGGTGGATTGGCAGAGCACCAAACGCGCGATTCGCTTTTCCGCGTCGGACAATTCTTCGCCGCAAAAGCGCACCGTCCCCGACCGGTTTGTCGTCAGCGTGCCTGTTTTGTCGAAAACGACGGTATCAATGCGCGCCAGCGACTCGATGATTTCGGCGTTCTTCAGAAAAACGCCACGGCGCGAAAGGACGCGCTGCGCCGTGCCCAAAGCGAATGGAGCCGCCAAGGCGAGCGCGCAGGGACAAGCGACGATCAGGACGGCGGTGAAGGATTTCAGCGACTTGGCCGGATTTGCCCATGCCCAGAACAGCGCTGAGGCGAGCGCGATGCCGAGAATGATTTTGGTGAAGCGTTCGCTGTATCGATTTGTCAGGCTTTGCAACGAAACTTTGCGGCTCTTTTGAAAGGCCGCCTGATTCCAAAGTGAGGCCAGATAACTTTGCGAAACGGCTTTGGTCACCTCCACCTCAATCGCGCCGCCGATCTGGCGGCCGCCCGCAAACAGCGCATCGCCCGGTTGTTTTTGCACCGGATCGGATTCACCCGTGACAAAGCTGTAATCGATGAGCGCTGCGCCGGCCAAATGGCGGGCATCCGCGGGAATCAACTCGCCATGACGCAACACGACGCGATCGCCGATTTCGAGCTGCGCCAGGGCCACGCGCTCTTCCGCGGCGTCACGGCGGCGTGTGACCGAGAGCGGGAAAAACGATTTGTAATCGCGATCGAAAGCGAGCCGGTCGAAGGTTTTTTGCTGAAACAATTTTCCTGAAAGGAGGAAGAAAAGGAGTCCAGCCAGCGAATCGAAATAGCCTTCGCCCTGGCCGGTCGCCACCTCGTAACTGCTCTGAAGAAAAATCGCAACGATGCCGGCGGCAATCGGCACTTCAATCGTGAGCAGGCGTTGCTTCAAGCCGTTCCAGGCCGCGCGCCAGTAATCGCTCGCGCTGTAAAAAACCACCGGCAGAGCCAGCAGAAAACTGAGCAGCCCCATCAGCTTTTGAAATCCGGGCGCGTGGGTCGAGTCGAGTCCGAGATACGACGAGAGGCTCAACAGCATGATATTGCCGAAGGCGAATCCCGCGACACCGAGTTGGAGCCACAATCGCCGGTAAACGCGAGTTTCCACGCGCTGTTCCAGATCGGACAATTTCAACTCGGGCTCGTAACCGAGGGACGCGAGGAGCGCCACCAGTTCGCTCAGTTTCAGCCGCGGGGTTTCAAATGTGATCGCGACTTCTTTTCGTGGAAAATGGACCTGCGATACGCCGATGCCTGGCTGAAGCCGAAAGAGGTTTTCCAAAAGCCAAACACAGGCGATGCAATGTATGGACGGAATGCGGAACAGCACCCGCGTAATGCGCGCGTCGGAAAAGTGCACCACGCGTTCGCGAACGATCGGCGCGTCCAGATACTCGAATTGCCCCGGCGCGGGTCGAGTAACCACGCGAACCCCTGCGGCTTGATTCAATCGGTAATAGTCCTCGAGCCCGTTTGCTGTGAGCAATTCAAAGACGGTCAAACAGCCCTGGCAACAAAAGTCATGGCCGGCCAATCGAAACCCGCGGTTCGGATTTGGACTGCCGCAATGGAAGCAGAGGCGCGCCGCCGAATTGTCCGGGCTTCCGTCTTTTTGGACGGTTGCTTCCCTCGGCATGACACGCTCCGATTCATTGGAGGTGATCGTCGTTGGTTCCATCTGAAATCTGCAACGACGCCATCATCGAATCGGTTGCGGAATGTCGCTTCGCGTTTCTTGCCGTTCATTTCGCAATGATTGTCTTCCCCGCTCCTCCTATGGAGTGCGGTGGCAAGCGCGAAAGCGCGCGACACCGCTTTGGCC
>JBFMDG010000134.1:0-12560 GCA_040754135.1 Verrucomicrobiota bacterium | reverse complement strand
GTGGCGTCAACGGCGCCGATCGGCCAGCCCAGACTCACCATCGCCCGCAATCCGGATGGAAATTTTCAACTAAAACTTCTCAATGGCGCTTTTGGGCGGAAATACCTCCTCGAAACCTCGCCGGACTTCAAAAGCTGGAGCGTGGTCACGTCGAATCTCCTCACTGGCGAGAACATTGTCGATTCGCAGTCTGCTTTTCTGCCTTATCGATTCTACCGGATCAACGAACGTTAACTGACTGAAGTTCGCGATCACTTCTTCGTTCCATGTCGGCATCGGTCAATCGCACTGATGCTCAGCCCGGACCACAGGCGTTCATGGTTCTCCGTATTCGAGCATTGAGACGATCAGGGGCGGCGCGTCAGATGCCACGCACCTTTCGAGCTGAGCTGCCCAGGGCTCTGAAAATAAAATTCGAGTAACCAATGGCAAAAACGGTGCAGCATATTGGTTTGATAAAATGGGGCTTTGGGCTACTTTGGCCGCCAGCAAGATTTGCTATTATTTGCTGAAGCAGCCGCAACTCAGTGCCGTCAAAGGCAATTGCTTCGGCGGGCGACTGCTAGAATTAATGCAACAACCGCAAACCAAATTGAATCGCATCGTGCCCTTCCTGCGCGGGATGTCATCCCTCACTTTATCGCTGGTGCTTTGCATCATGATGTCAGGTTGCAAGCGCGACGAAATCCGGGTTTACCAGGCGCCAAAAGAACCCGCACACGACGCCTTGGCTTCCGTCGAAATGGAACCGGGCGCCATTCCGCATTTACATTGGGAGTTGCCGGCCGGTTGGGAAGAACAGGCGAAAGGAGGCATGCGCGCTGGTAGTTTTCTCATTCCCGGTTCTGATGGCAAAAAGGCCGAAGTCGCATTGATCCCATTGCCGGGCGTCAAGGCGATCGAGTTGGAGAGCGTCAATATGTGGCGTCAGGAACTCGGGTTGCCGGAGATTCAGCGCGAGCACCTCAACCAACTTGGCGAGTCCATTACGATTGGCGAGGTGGAAGGCAAGCTGTTCGACATGGTCAGCTCGGAGGCGCGTCTCGATAACAAATACAAGGTGCGAACGGTCGGCGTTATCATGGTCAAGGATGGGATTACCTGGTTTTTCAAAATGAGCGGCGAGGAGAGCCTGGTCGGGGAACAGAAGGAGGCGTTCAAAAAGTTTTTGGCGAAACTGGAATTTCATGAAGCCGATCATGATACCGAGTTAACGTCCGCCCGGCCCGTGAGCACAAATACCGGCGAACTTCCACCTGATGCGGAGGAAAAACCGGATTGGCAAGTTCCCGCAGGCTGGGAGGAACGTCCGCCGACCATGATGGTCCTGGCCAAATTCGGGGTCGCCGCCAGTGGAGGAGGCACGGCCGAAATCTCGGTCAGCAAACTTGCCGGTGAAGGAGGCGGTTTGCTTGCCAACGTGAATCGATGGCGCAATCAAATCAGCTTGCCGCCCGTCTCCGAGGCCGATTTGCCGGGCATGATCCAAACCCTTGACCCGCCGGGCTCGAAAGCGATTTTAGTGGATATGATCGGCGTCGATCCGAGAACGGGCCAAAAGACGCGCGTGTTGGCGGCGATTGTTCCGCATTCCACGCAGACTTGGTTTTACAAGATGAATGGCGAGGAAAAACTGGTGGGCGAACAGAAAGCCGCGTTTATCAAATTTGTGCAAAGCGCACGTTACCCCAATGCTTGACCGGATTATCAATGTTTTCACATCACTGCGCCTGACAGTGGTCTGTCTGGCCATGGCGCTTGTGCTGGTCTTTGCTGGCACTTTGGCGCAGGTCGATCTCGGTCTTTACCAAACCCAGGAGCGGTACTTTCATAGTTTGTTTGTCACCTGGAGTCCCGAAGGAGCCAGTTGGAAAATCCCTGTATGGCCCGGGGGTTACCTTCTGGGCACTTTGCTTCTGATCAATCTCATTGCGGCTCACCTGAAGCGGTTCAAATTCACCAAAGGGAAAATCGGAATCTTTATGATTCACGCCGGTTTGATCCTCCTTTTGGTGGGCCAGTTCTTCACCGAAGCTTTTCAGGTGGAAACTTTCATGCGGCTCGAAGAAGGCCATGCTAAGAATTTCACCGAAAGCGGACGTAAACATGAGCTCGCGCTGGTCGATGTGACCGATCCGAATCATGACAAAGTGATTGTCATTCCGGAAACATTCCTGGCGAACCAGGCCGAGATTTCGCATCCAGAATTGCCTTTTATCTTGCGTGTCAAAGAATTCCTGCCGAATTCCATTCCCGAATTACGCGGTGAACCGGCCAGTCAGATTCAAGGTGTGGGGCAAAAACTGCAGTTCGAAAACCGTCCAGTCACGCACGCGCTGGACGATGAAAACAAACCGGCGGCCATCATTGAAATCCTGGCGGGTCAACAATCCGTCGGCCAATGGTCCGTATCCACCTGGCTCACCAAGTTTCCGTGGGTGGGCGAAGTGCGCCGCGTTTTTGGGCGCAAGCTGGGTTCGCTGCTCTCTCAACCACAGACCTTCACCCATGAAGGAAGAACCTGGCAGGTCGCTTTGCGCCCGGTGCGTTACTACAAACCCTTTACAATTCAACTTCTCGACTTCACCCACGACCGTTATAAAGGCACGGAGATTCCGAAGAATTTCTCCAGTCGAATTCGGTTGGTCGATCCGCGGAACAATGAGAATCGTGAAGTGCTCATCTACATGAACAATCCTTTGCGTTACAACGGCGAAACTTATTATCAAGGCGGCTTCGAGCCGGGAGATACCGTGTCCATTCTGCAAGTGGTCAGTAATCCCAGCTGGCTCGCGCCGTACATCTCGGTCACTCTCGTCGGGCTCGGTCTGACGATTCAATTCCTGTCGCACCTGATTGCCTTTGCCAAACGGAGGAGCTCATGAAGAAATGGCTGCCTTGGATTATTACGGCGGTATTCGCGGCCTGGCTGGCCAGTTCGATGCGTCCGCCACGCGAGAAAACCGAATTTAATACACGCGAGTTCGGCCGCTTGCCCGTCCTGCTCAACGGCCGCATTCAGCCGCTCGATTCCGTCGCCGCCAATTCGCTGCTCAGCATGAGCGGCAAACGCACCGTGCGCGTGCGCGAGAAAAAAACCCTCACTGGCGCCAAGGCCACACTCGCGTCCATTACCGGCTCATACCCTCGCGCCTCGGAAAACGAATGGTGGGTCACGGTCAGAAAACTCAACCCGACCGAATGGCTGCTCGATGTCATGATCCGTCCGGAAGAAGCCGATCGTTACAAAATCTTTCGCATCCAACATCCCGATGTCGCCACGCTCGCTGGCGGCCAGGCCGGAAAACTCGATTACCTTTCCTTTAATGATTTATTGCCAAAACTCCAGGCGATCGAAGAGCAGGCTCGCCGCATCGGCGATAAGAAACAAGAGCTGCGCACTCCCTTTGAAAAAGATGTTTCGCACCTCTACAACAGCATCATTCTTTATCACCGGCTGAAGAACAGCCTCCGCCCGGAAAGTTGGGAAGATGCCAAAGCCGAATTGGAAAAATATCGCGGATCGATTGCGTCGGGGCTGGTCGCGGTCCAGAAATCGCAATCCGGCGGCGAATACAACCAGGAAGATCTGGCGCGACTCGCCGAATATTTTCGCATCTTCCGATTCGTCGATCAGTATGCCTATCCTTTGATTGTGCCTCCCACCAATCCTGGCGAAGCACGGGATGAGTGGGTCAACATCGGTAAAAGCCTGATGGAATCGCTGCGCTCGGGAGAAGTGCATCCCGCCCTTACTTATTACGCCACCATGGCCTCGGCTTATCGCGCGGGCCAGGCGGCCATTTTCAATACCGCTGCCGCGCAATACCGCGATTGGCTGGTGGATAAAAGCTTCACTCCGGAAGTGAAAAAAGGTCAGCGCGAATATTTCTTCAACCAGATCAAACCTTTCTACAAAAGCATGGTCATGTACGTGATTGCGCTGCTTTTGGGTTGTGTGTTTTGGTTGAACTGGTCCGAAGTTTTGCGCAAATCCGCCTTTTCCCTGCTGACGCTCGGTTTTCTCGTGCACACTTCCGGATTGATTTTCCGCATGGTGCTGGAAGGCCGGCCGCCCGTCACCAATTTGTATTCCTCCGCGATTTTTGTCGGATGGGGGATCGTTATTTTCGGCCTCATTCTGGAACGCATTTTCAAGGCCGGCATCGGTTTGGTGGTCGCCGGCCTCGGCGGATTCGTTACGCAAATTATCGCTCATCATTTGTCCTTGAACGGGGATACGATGGAAATGCTGCGGGCCGTGCTCGACACAAACTTTTGGCTTGCCACACACGTGGTGGTGATCACGGCCGGTTACTCCGCCATGTTCGTCATGGGTTTGGCCGGCATTGCTTACATCATCCTGGGGGTGTTCACGCGTCTGCTCTCGCCGGACATTGCCAAAATTCTTAACCGATCGGTTTATGGCATTGCCTGCTTTGCCACCCTTTTCAGTTTTGTCGGCACCGTTCTTGGCGGCATTTGGGCGGATCAATCCTGGGGCCGGTTTTGGGGCTGGGACCCGAAAGAAAACGGCGCCCTGCTGATCGTCATCTGGTGCGCGATTATGCTTCACGCCCGCTGGGGCGGCTTGGTCAAAGAACGCGGCATGATGGCCATGGCTGTCTTCGGCAATGTCATCACTAGCTTTTCCTGGTTTGGTGTCAACATGCTCGGGGTCGGACTGCACTCCTACGGTTTCATGGACAAAGCGTTCAAATGGCTCCTTCTTTTTGTCGTGACCCAGGTCGTGATCATCGGCCTGGCCTACATCCCGAGTCGCTTTTGGCTCAGCTTCAAATCCCCCGCAAGAGTTCCTGTGCGCGACAAATCGCAACCCGTTCCCTCCGGCAAAACGAGGCCGGCGTCCGCCGCAACCTGATTCGGGTTCCAGGAATGCGTCGGCTCCTTTTCCAATAGAACGGCCTCCGTAGAAAGTAAGGGAATCTAAAGTGAAATGTTAAATTCTATTTACTTTCGTCGCCGACACCTCCAGCATCGATGCGATGAAATCCCTATGGCTCGTTCTCTTGCTGTTGTTGTTCCTCGCAGGATGCTCGAAACAAAACACGGCCAAGCCGGTCAACGAACCAACTTTTGAAGGGAAAAAACTTGGGGCCTGGTTACGCGAGCGCAAAGAACTCCCAGATGGGACGGTCGTCTTGAGCCCTTCGGCAAAAACGGCCGTTCTCAGCCTGGGCACCAATTCACTTCCCTGGCTTGTGGCCGAGTTGAAGTTACGTGATGGCAGTCAATACGGGCCAAGGGCGGACTCTTACGATCGCCACCAGATGGCAGTGTTGGCGTTTGAAGTGCTCGGCCCGAAAGCCTCTCCGGCTGCCAGGGAGTTGCTCCCGATGTTTGATGTTCTCGATAATTACAACGATGGCCGATATTCCGCCATTACCGTCCTGCAATGCATAGGTCCGAGCGCGGTTCCAGTTCTGCTGGTTGCATTAAAGCACCCCGATGGCGAAACACGTTCCCAGGCGGCTTTGGCGCTGGGTTATGTCGGCCCGCCCGCCGTCAGTGCCGTGCGAGAATTGGTCGGCCTGCTCAAAGATCCTTACTTCCGAGTCAGGGCAAGTGGCGCCAAAGCTTTGGGCCTGATTAAAGCACAACCCGACCTCGTCGTTCCTGCATTGCGTGAGCTATTCCAAACCGCGCCAGCTTTTGTCGCGAATCCCCCTCCGAATCCCGTCGTGGTGCGAACCAAGTCAGGTGAAAGCAAAGTTGTCATGGCGACACAGCGAACTCCCATTCCACACCACCAGTGGCAGTTCATCATGGAAATTCGAATCGCAGCCGTCGAAGCCCTCGGAAATTATGGAAAAGATGCGGCTGGGGCATTGCCCGATCTCAATGCCTTCCTTCAGCGCCCCAAACCCGCCGACCCTCACGAGGAGGCCTTCGACCGAAGTGTCCGCGCGGCCATTAGGAATGCGGTCCCGCGCATTAACGGTGCTGCCATTCCGAAACGTTAGCCGAAGGAAATGGAGTGGTTCGCACTCGCCTCGCACAACAAAAGATTGCCAATCTTCATTTCGATTCGAGCACGAGATGCCGGCGATCGGTTCTGTTTTTCAGGAGTTTCAGCGGTCGCCACCCGTGCATTCTCAGAGTCGAAGTTGCGCATGAGCCAATCGTCGTTAAATTCTTTGACGCCTCGGCACTGTTCCCGTAGCGTTCCTAGCCGGATTTTTCCAGGATAACATGATTGGATTCATCATTAAGAAGATCATCGGCTCGAAAAACGAGCGCGAGGTCAAAAAACTGCGGCCACTGGTGGCAAAGATCAACGAGATCGAGCAATCTCTCCAGTCGCTGCCCGACGACGCTTTGCGTCAAAAAACCGCCGAGTGGAAGACGCGCATCTCCGCGATCGAGGACAAAGAAGAGCAACAGCGGGCGTTGATGGAGCTGCTCCCCGAGGCTTTTGCCGTGGTCAAAAACGCCTGCCGCCGTCTTTGGGGCCAGGAAATCATCGTGCGCGGGCATCCGCTCAAGTGGGAAATGATTCCATTCGATGTGCAGCTCATCGGCGGTTACGCCCTCCATACCGGACGCATCGCCGAAATGGCCACGGGCGAAGGCAAAACGCTCGTGGCCACCATGCCCGTTTACCTGAATGCGTTAACCGGCCGCGGTGTGCACGTCGTGACGGTGAACGATTACCTGGCAGCCCGCGACAGCGAGTGGATGGGGGCGGTTTACACGTTTCTTGGGTTGACGGTCGGTTGCATTCTGCATGATCAGCCGCCGTCGGTGCGGCGAGAGCAATACAATTGCGATATCACCTACGGGACCAACGCCGAGTTTGGTTTCGATTACCTGCGCGACAATGGCATGGCCACGCGCGCCGAGGAACAGGTTCAACGCGGCCACTATTTCGCGATTGTTGACGAAGTCGATTCTATCTTGATCGACGAAGCCCGGACGCCGCTGATCATCAGCGGTCCCGCCGTGGTGAACGCCGACAATTCGCAATATGTAAATTACAAACCGCGAGTGGAATCGCTCGTGCACGCGCAGGAAAAGCTGACCGGCCGGTTTTTGCGCGAGGCCGAGGAACTGCTGAAAAAGGTGCGGCCGGAGGACGGATCTCAACCGGCGAATCGCGACGAGCTCGAGCGGGAAATTGGCCTGCTGCTTTATCGCGTCAAGTTGGGCAACCCGCAAACCGAAGGCTTTCTCAAACTGCTGGAAGAGCCCGAAAATCACCGGCTCATGCACAAAGCGGAAATGGAGCTTCACGCCGATCAATCCAAAAAGGAGATGTACGCGCAAAAGGAAGAGCTCTTCTTCGCTATCGATGAAAAAAGCCATGAAGCGGATCTGACGGAAAAAGGGCGAGGCTTCTTAAGCCCGCAGGATCCGGAGGCCTTTGTTTTGCCCGATCTGAGCACCGAGTTTCATGAGATCGATAGTGGGCCCGAGGAAGACGCGCGCAAGCGGCTCGAGATGAAAGCAAAAATCCAGGCCGATTTCGAAGCCAAAGCCCAGCGCATCCATTGCATCTCGCAATTGCTCAAGGCCTATTGCCTCTACAAAAAAGATGTCCAATACGTCGTCCAGGACAACAAAGTCATCATCGTGGATGAAAATACCGGCCGCCTCATGACCGGCCGCCGCTGGAGTGATGGCTTGCATCAAGCCGTCGAAGCCAAGGAAGGGGTCGAAATCGAGCGCGAAACGCAAACGCTCGCCACCATCACCATTCAAAATTATTTCCGCCTTTACCAAAAGCTGGCCGGCATGACCGGCACCGCCGAAACTGAAGCGCAGGAATTTTACGACATTTACAAACTGGGCGTCCTCGTCATCCCAACCAACAAACCGGTCCAGCGCAAGGATTCTCACGATACCGTTTACAAGACCAAGCGCGAAAAGTACAACGCCGTCCTCAACGAAATCCAAAAAATCCACGCCGAAGGCCGGCCTATACTCGTCGGCACCATTTCCGTCGAAGTCAGCGAACTGTTGTCGCGCATGCTGAAGAAGACCGGCATCGTCCACTCCGTCCTCAATGCCAAATTCCATCAGCAGGAAGCCGAAATCGTGGCGCGCGCCGGTCAGCGCGGCTCCGTCACTATCGCCACGAACATGGCGGGTCGCGGCACCGACATCAAACTGGGGCTTGGCGTGGCCGATCTGGGCGGCTTGCACGTGCTCGGCACCGAGCGCCATGAAGCCCGCCGCATCGATCGCCAATTGCGTGGCCGTTGCGCGCGCCAGGGCGATCCCGGTTCTTCGCACTTTTTCATTGCGCTCGAAGACGATTTGATGCGCCTCTTCGGTTCCGATCGCATTGTGAAGGTGATGGAGCGCGTCGGTCTCGAAGAAGGCCAGGAACTGGAACATCCGTTGTTGAATCGTTCGATCGAAACGGCGCAAAAACGCGTCGAGCAGCACAACTTCCAAATCCGCAAAAGGACGCTTGAATACGACGACGTGATGAACAAGCAGCGGGAAATCATTTATGGTTTCCGCAACGAAATCATTCGCGCCGAGGATGTGCAGGATCGCCTCATGGATGTGATGGAGGAAGTGGTGCTCCAGAAGGTTCAGGAATTGACCGATCCAGAGAAGACCCCCGACGAGTGGAATGTTCGAGGCCTGGCCGATTGGGTGAACATCAATTTCCCGCTGGGCCTCCCCGAGCAGGAAATCATCAAAGTGGCTGGCACCGCGCAGGAGCAGCCGGTGCCTGGATCTATTTACGAATCATTGAGCCCGGCGCAGTTCGCCGTTTGCCTGCACATCACGAACGCAGTGCGCGACGCCTACAAGGTCAAAGTCAGCTTCGAAAATCCGGATGCGCTCAAAGCCATCGAGCGTTACACCATCCTCAGCGCCATCGATAAATTGTGGCAGGAGCACCTCTATGGGATGGACAGCTTGCGCAACAGCATCGGTTTGCGCGCCTACGGTCAGCGCGATCCGCTCATTGAATACAAAGCGGAAGCGTTCAAGATGTTCGAAGAACTCATGGTCAACATCAAGACCGAGATCTGCCACAACATTTTCCGCAGCGCCTCGAGCCTGCTCGCTTTCGAGAATTTCCTGCGCAACCTGCCACAACGCACCGTCCATCAGGAAACCAGCGCCTTCGGCCAGACCCAATCCACCGCCAACGCCTCCAAACCGGGCGGCGGCGCCGATATGGTCAGCGAAGCCGCCGCCGCCATGGAAAAAGCCAAACCGGTCCGCTCCGGACCGAAGGTGGGACGCAACGACCCGTGCCCGTGCGGCAGTGGAAAAAAATACAAACATTGCTGCGGGAAAAATGGCTGAGTTCAGAATTGAAAGCTCCGCCGCTCGCGCCATGGATCAAACAACCCAACCGTTGACTGCCCTATGCCCAACCCCTGGACTGGAAAAGGTAATCCCTACACCCGCAAAGAAGTTGTCGAACGACTTCGCGCCACGCTGAAAAAAGGCGAACCGATCATCGCCGCCGGCGCCGGCACCGGCATCAGCGCCAAGTTCATCGAAAAGGGCGGCGCTGACCTCGTCATTATTTACAATTCGGGACGATTCCGCATGGCCGGTCATGGCTCCACTTGTGGACTCATGGCTTACGGCGATGCCAATGCCATCGCCATGGAAATCGGCGAGTTTGAAGTCTTGCCTGTGGTCCAGGAAATCCCCGTCATTTGCGGCGTTCACGCAACCGATCCGCGCCGGCGCATGTGGCATTGGCTGCTCAAAGTAAAGGACATGGGGTTCTCCGGCGTGAACAATTTTCCAACCCATTGCATCGTGGATGGCATGTTCCGCCAGATCCTCGAAGAAACCGGCATGAGCGTGAAAAAGGAATTCGAGATGGTCGCGCTCGCACGGAAAATGGATCTGTTCTCCATCGTTTACGTGGCCACACCGGAAGAATCTAAAGCCATGGCCGAAGCCGGAGCGGATGTCATCATCGCCCACGTCGGCACAACCATCGGCGGCACCATCGGCGTGAAAAAGGCCACCGTCACCATGGATGAATCCGTCCGGCGCGTGCAAGCGATCATTGATGCAGGCCGCCAGATCCGCAATGACATCATTTTCCTTTCGCACGGCGGCCCAATTGCCCGGCCGGAAGACGCCGCCTACATCAACGAGCGCACTGATGCCGTCGGTTTTGTGGGAGCTTCGAGTCTGGAGCGATTGGCCGTCGAGGATTCCCTGACCGACCTCACACGGCGATTCAAACGAATTCCTGTTCGCAAAGAAGCATTGAAGTCATTAAAGGCGCGATCCTGACCAAACCGGAGATAGAAGAGAATTTGTTGCGCCGCGGTCTGGTCCGTAAATCCGCAGTTGAGAAATTTCAGTGACGCGTGCGGCATGTCCGGCCCGCAGGCGGATCCATTCTTACGGTGGAGTTGGAGACCAATCCCGGATTTCGGGCGCATTCCAAAAGAGGTTCCATTTCTTTTCAGGCAATCCAGCAAATGCCGTCTCCCATCGATCCTGGGATTCACTGGCCACTTCACGAATAAAAATGCCCGCAATCTGTTCGGGAAATTTCCGCGCAATCGCCCCATAAATTTCCGGGTCGCGTTCGCCAGAATCTCCCACCAGCAAAAAACGCCGCTCGGGAAACCGCCTTAGCAAATCTTCGATCGCGCGCAACTTGAATTCATCCGGCGGCCCCAGAAATTCTGAAAAAGATTCCGCGCTCCAGGCCAAGGTCCGCAAATGAAAGGTCCCTTCCGGAAATCCATTGGTCCGGACGAATCCTTCAAGATCCGGAAACAAGGGCCACGGACTGCCCGACACATAATGAAACAACGCGCCGTGGTTTTCCGCCCATAAGCGATAACTTGTGGCCATCCCCTCAACCGGTTTGAACGCGCGTAAGAAGGTGTTTCGCAGTGCCTCGGACCGGTTCCGCACGTCCGTAATTTTGATCGTGTCGTCAATGTCCGAGATGACCGAGATCCCCTCCCGTCCGTAAACATGAATCGGAGCGGAAATCGCGGCACTCTGCTTCTCACCCACGATCGCTTCAACGCGTTGCCGGCGATTGCCGCCGGCATTAATCTCCTTCCATTCGGCCGGGGCAAACCGCAACACCTGACTAAAATGACCGTCGGCTTGGCTTTCGCTCAGCGGATAAATCGTGGCGTGCAAGCGCACTCGAATTTTTTTATTGCGTTCATTGTCCACCAGGAATGCTTTCGCGCGCTGCGTAAAAAAGGTCCGCTCGATCTCCGTCAATTCCGCCTCGCGAATTCCCAACAGCGTGCGGAACAGGAGCAAGGCGCCGGGCCGAGGTTCCGGCTCCCCGATCCAACCACGAATCTCCACCTGCCATTGGCCATCGGAGCCTTGCCACGCCATCGACGGAAAGAGCACGACGCGTTCGTCCGACTTGATCTCCCCGCCTAATACCATCCAGGCGCATCCCATCACCCACACCCACGCTCCAAGTTTTGTGACGGTGCTCACGCGTTCGAGCCTATACGCAGGTGAACGCTTGAAAAGAGGTTTTAAGCAATAAGCGCCAACTTCGGGGTGCAGCGCAATCGCCCCACTCCCCGAGATTCTCTTCAAAATTTTCGTTGACGATCACTGTATGACTGTTACCATACAGCCACTGTGTAAACCATCACCGATGCCTGCGCTCCATTTCCAGATCGATCCGCGTTCGGGGGTTCCCGTCTATCGGCAGTTGATGGATCAGGTGAAATATTATGTTGCGTCCGGCGCGCTCCCGCGCGACTCCCAATTGCCGTCCATCCGCGAACTTGCCCAGTCCCTCTCCGTCAATCCCACGACCATCGTCAAAGCCTACTCGGAACTCGAACATGAAGGCGTCATCGAAATGCGTCACGGCAAAGGGGCGTTTGTCGCCGGAGCCACCGCGCGCCTCTCCGACCGCGAACGCGAAAAAGTGTTGCGGCGATTGGCGCGGCAAATTGCCGTCGAAGCCGCGCAAATGGGGGCGCAGCGGGAACAGGTGATCGAGGTCGTGGAAGAAGAGTTGGCGGAAGTATTGAGCAGCACCGCCAGCAAATCCAAATAGCTTTATGTCCGCTCACGCCATTCAAACCCGTGACTTAACGAAATCGTTCCGTGGCGGAATTGTTGCGGTCACAGGGTTGGATCTGGCGGTGGAATACGGATCGGTCTTTGGCCTGATCGGGCGCAATGGCGCCGGAAAAACAACTACGTTGCGTCTGCTCATGGGGCTGTTGCGCCCGGATCAGGGTTCCGCCCGAATATTGGGCCGCGATCTTGCAAAAACGTCAAGAGTCGATCGGTCTCGAGTGACCTATGTTTCGCAGTCGCTCCAATTGCCGAGTGGAATGACGCTCGAAGAATTGTGCCGCTACACGTCGCACTTTTATCCGACCTGGGATCAGGATCGTGTGAAAGATCTGGCCAAACGATGGGAATTGCCGATGCGGCAGTTGGTCGGGAGGTATTCCGGCGGACAGCAACGCAAAGCGGCCATTTTGCTGGCGCTTGCTCCGCGGCCAGAGGTCATCCTTCTGGATGAACCGGCCGCCGGACTCGATCCGATCGCGCGGCGTGAATTGATCAACGAACTGGTGGCTGAACTG
>JBFMDG010000133.1:0-12570 GCA_040754135.1 Verrucomicrobiota bacterium | reverse complement strand
CTGATCAGGAATCAGGAATTCATCTTGAGCATTGGCTTCGAGTCGAACGACCAGATCCTCGGCTCGGACGTTGGGAATCGTCACGACGAGGGAACCTGCAGCGCCGGCTTTTGTTTCGGCAAATGTCGATTGCCCATCCGCCGTGCTCAAGTCGAGTGTCGGCAAAGGAGTCACTCTCAAACTCTGACTGATGCCCTCGATTCCTTGAGACGTGGTCACGAGCACGAAAACTTCGGCAGCGGGTTCTGAAATCGATATCGAACCTTCCCACACCCCATCAGTCACCCGGGCCATAGTTGGACTCGCACTTTGCCGGATGCGCCGGTCATCCCAAGGCAAAATCAAACTATTCCCAATCTGGCCAGGACTGACGGCATTGGTGGCCCAGTCCGCGGAAGAAAAATGGTTGGCAAAACCGATTCGTTGGTGGCTCGATCCTTCTCGTGGCACAACCGAGATCGACCTGCCTTTCCACCCCGTGTTCGGCGAAGGTTGCGCTGGTGCGAAAAACACTTCGTCCACGATCACCCCTTCCGCATTCCACAAACGAACCGTATCAAACGAGCTCAAGCGTTTGGCACTTTTGAAAAGCGGAAAATTCCCGTTCAAAAGAGAAGAAAACACAACTGGAACCCCAGGTTGAAGAATCGTAGCCGCGGGAAATTCCAATCGGCCGATCACTGTGCCGCCCGACGGGCCGCCGGCCATGCGCAAGGCTTGAATTTCCCATTGACTGATGTCGAGAGGCAATCGACCGGGATTGACCAGTTCGATGGCCTCGCCGCGAACATCTACTTCACTCAACACCGGCGCGCGGGAAACCAAAGTGAAAGCTTCAATTTGAATGTCTCCCGTCCAGTTCGTTGGCGCGCCATCCCAACTTAATGCCTGAATCCTGGTAGAGATCTCCTGCCGCGCAGGAAATGTCCGTTCGCCCATCGTGATTACAAATCGGTCCGGAGTTTGTGATCTCGCGCAAACGGCCATTGCGAAGACAAGAACTGGAAACAAAGACTGCGGGTGCTTCAGTCGAGTAGCCATAGGTGGATTGTTGCCTCTTCTGGTGATCTCCAATTTTCCACAGGAAAACAAGAGCTTTTTCACCAAGCGAGCACCCGGCGGGCGATCGAACTCACATCATCTCCTGACTCGCGGGTCGAGCAAGTCGATCAAACGCTTTGCGCGCCAATGCCAGCTGGCCCAGCTCTGAGCTGAATCCCCGTTGGCGTCCCGAATGGTTTTATCGGCGCCGGAATCCAAAAGGAATTGAACCGTTTCCTCAGAAGCGTAAGCCGCGGCACGGTGCAACGGTGTTTCGCCGCGCGTCCGGACATCCCGCCAAAATGCCAGAGACGTTGCGCCCGGAATGGTTCGCCGGTTCGGGTCGGCTCCATGGCGAACCAGAAGCTCGACTACTTCGTGACGCTCAGACGGAGTCGCGTTTTCGCCTAACCCAATGGCGCATGCGTGCAGTGCGGTTTCGCCGGTCTCTTTCACAACCGCGTTGGGATCGGCCCCGGCCTGAAGCAGCAAACGGACGCATGCGGCGTTGTTGAAATAAGCAACTCCCAGCAACACCGGATCGCCACTCTCGTTCGTCTGCCGGTTTGGGTCTGCCCCTTGTGAAAGCAAATATTCGACGACCGAGGGCGTGAATGTCAGTAATGGTCCCATCCCGTGCTCACCCACGCTGTTGACATCCGCGCCCGCCTCGACAAGTTGCCGCACCGCCGCGAGATCGCCTCGTCTGCTGGCCAAAACAAGTTCTGGAGAATTAAATGCCATGGGTTTCGTGGCCATGATTATGTCCGCTCCTGCCTGTCCTGTCAGACACAATCGGTGAGACGGTCGAACCGCCTACGGACAACCGTTCTACTCGATGCGGGTGCTGGCGAGGACAAAATTTCGCGTGACCAGGAATGCCAGGCCTGGACTCTCGGCCGGCAGCCCCTCGTGCGCTCGCGTCCATGTCCGGCCGTTGTCCTCCGAAAAGAAAATGCCCGATGAAGCTCCAGCCAACACGAGGCCTTCACTTGCTTCGAGGGCCCATACCGGCGCTCGATCCCAAAGTTCACCCAACGATTCTGTTGGCAGCAGTGTGAACCGTCGCGGTTCTTCGGCGACTGCTTTAAACCATGAGGTTCCCGCATTCGCACTCCAGTAAAGACCTCCTGGATTGTGTCCCGCCACCAACGTGTCGTTCATGCTCGCAAGTGCCAGCGGGGTGACGCCTTCAATTTTGCTCCATGACTTTTCCTCGTCATCCCAACGGTAAAGCCCCTGACTATAGAGCGCGGCGAACAACTTGCCGCTCGCAATCGATAATGCGAAAACCTGGCTTCGAGGCGGCAGTCCTGCCGATTGACGATTCCAGGTTTGGCCAGCGTCGTCCGAGGAAAAAACTCCCTCTGCATCCGTTCCAGCAAAAAGCTTCCCGTTTTGACTGAGCAGGCAACGGACTTTTCGCGCGCGAAGTCTCGCATCCAATTCCCACGAGCGTCCTCCATTCGTGGAAACCAAAAGCCCTTTGGAATCGATGCCCGCAAACATTTTTTTGCCTAAAGCAGCGAACGAAAGCACGCGTGCGGGCATCGCTTCACCTTCCGCTTCTTTCCAACTCAGCGCTTGATCGCTGGAGGTAAAAATGCCGGCGTCTGTCCCTGCAAACAAAACTCCGTCAGCCATTCCGAACGCATTGATGCGGGCGTGCCCCGCCATTCCTGAATCGGCGCGGATCCAGGCACGGCCTTGGTCCGTTGACTTGAAAACTGCAAACGTTTCCGCTGCGCCAGAGATTATGCTTGTTAGAAGGCCAAACAAAATGGCCGCACGCCAGGCACAAAAGCGGGATCGGCCGCAGCGCGGCACAATGGGGACCGGTAATTCCACGTTCGTTTCGGTAAACTCGATTGCCCGATCAACACCCGTTTTGGACTCTTGCTGACTTGCGCATGTTATCGGACGACATCTTCAAGCGTTGCGAGCGGCCACAATCTGCGATGAGCATACAAATACGCCGAGGCATGAAAAGGATCGATTCTTTTCCTCGATGGATCGGGCGTTCTCCGGTTTGCGAGGAGAGCTCTCGCAGTTCCTATCAGAACGGACAAGGGCTCAAGGCTTCGAGGGCTTAAGGGCATCTTGGAAAAGTCCGACGGGTCTCAGCACCACCTGAAGCTCAGTTGCTTCTGAGACGTTCAAAGAGTCAGGCTCAGGGTCAGGTCCGCTGCCAATGCGCTCGACGATTGCTGCGTTGCGCTTGACGTGCCCAGTCTCAGGAGAGCCACTCTGCAGCAAAGTTCTCCTCATTCTCCGACGCGGCGATCTACAGCAAATTGGATTTATTCCACTGCCGGCATTGGCAGTCGGTCTGCCTCGCCAATGGGGGACAACAAAAATCTGCTCCGGTGTAACCTGTGTCTGCCGATGTAACGTCCAGACAGTGGTTCGGCGAAATATTCAAGAACGCATTGCTCTCGCCTGGAGAAATGATGTCGTGCTGAACCCCAAACAAAGCGCGTTAGCAGCGGAGAACAGAGTTATGAAATGTTTTTTGTGGCTGATCGGCATGGTCCTGGTTTTTCGCGCAGGTATTTTTCACCTGGCCGCCCAATCGAATGTTTCTCAAAACTCAGGCCTTTCCGCAGGGCTGGATCCCGCGGTTTTGATCACTAATCCCTATGGCGTCATGCTTGGCGGCGGCGGCACCGATGCCGATCGCATTGCCCTGGCCAAAACGCTTGGAGTAGCCTATTACCGGCCATTGGCCGTGTTCCTGGACAAAGGCGGCAACTGCGTCGATTGCGATGTCTTCACGAACGCCGGATTCAAGCTGGTCCTGGTGGTTCGCGCCAATGGCGAGTTGCAATCTCCTTCTCATCTGCCAACGGATTTAAACAAATACAAAGAGGATTTGCGGCGCGTTTTGGAGTTGTTCCGGCCGGCGCTTTTGGTTGTGGAAAACGAAGTGAACGGGGTGGAGCACTTTTGGAACGATACACCGGAGAATTACCTGCTCGAGCTCAAAGCAGGATGCGACGTGGCCCATCAGTTAGGCATTCCCTGCACGGACAGCGGCATGACCGCTGGCGGCGGCACAACCGTCGCCGCCATCCGCTACTTTTATAACAACGGGGCGAAGGACAAGGCGCTCGAACTGGCCCAAAACACGGGCACTGGCGTCGGCACAATGGAGGATCTGGACCGGTTCATAAGCCAAATGCCTCGTGAAAATATTTTTGTCGAGGTCGTGTTCGCTGGCCTCAAAGCGGCCGGAGCAGATTACATCAATTTTCACTGGTATCTGCCCAGCATCCGCGCCCTGGAATTGACTGTGGAATATCTGAGAACGTTTGGACTGCCGATCACGACGGATGAAATCGGACAATGGAATGATGATCCTGAAGAAACGGAATGGAAGCTTAGGACCTCGTCCCGGTTGGGCGTGGCGCCGATCGTTTGGTTTTCCATCGACACGGCCAGGGCTCGGGCGCTTCACAGCGAAGGCACGTTGCGCGCGACGGGCGAGCGTTTTCGATCCATCGTTGTGCCGTTGAAAATCGCTGGTGTGGAAGCGAACACGATCGCGGGCGACATCACCATTCGCTGGGAGGGGCCTGGAACGGTTTTTCAGGTGGAGCGTGCGTTGGCCATCACGGGGCCTTTCCAACCTGTGGGTTCTCCACAGGCCGAGCGAACTTTCACCGATCGCGCCGTGCTGAAGGAGCATGGACGCATGTTTTACCGGGTTGTCAGCAACGCTGCGTTTTGATTTTCGGCGCAATCCAAAGCAATGAGTGGGCGCGTATGCTCGCGCTCATGCCGCTGAGTGTCGAAACCGCTGCTCATCCGATCGCCTCACTCGTCCTTCGCCGCCAAGCGCCTTCGTTCAACGAAATCACTGCAGCGAATTCTGGCCGGCCATTTCCGTTGCGAATCCAAACGTTTTGGCCGCGAGACTTGCGCAATTTAGGAGTCAGGTCATTTCACACGCAATGAAAACATGGAAATCAAAAGTCTTTGGCGACAACCGCCAGAATTTCTACGGTTGGATTTTTGGCGGGCTTATAATCATTGGTGTTTCATTATGGCTCGTATGGCGCGCATTAGACGCCGGTGCGCTTCAGTCGGCAGAGTGTCTTTTACTCCTGGCCATCTATTGCCTCTTGGTGGGTCACCTTGCTCTCGCGCTCCAGAATTATCACGCCCGAGTCGCCGAGCGCATCGAATCGGAAGATAAAAAGCACGATCAAGTGGACGCCGCTTAGCGGGAAACAAGCGCGAATCGTCTGCGCGTGCGAGCTTTGCTCCACAGCAAAAACCATCGATCGAAACAACGCTCCTCCAACAACAAATCAAATCCGCGCGAGGGATTTTTCGAAATTGGCCACGACGTATTTGCGGCCGCGCTGGACGACGCGGTGGCCTTCGGCTTCGAGTTTCTGTTTCAGTTGCGGGATGCCGCCGGGATATTTCGGGTTCAATTCGCCTCCAGACTTTAACGTGCGCCAATAAGGAGTGATTTTTTTGGCGCCGGCCTGCGCCGCTTCCTCCGCGGCATGGGCGGCAATCCAGCCAAAAATCCCGGTGGTGATGGGGCAGGCGATCGTTGTGCCGTGTTTCCTGGCCAGGCATTGCCGAATTTCATTGATGGTAATCAGCTTGCCCATGGGCACCTTTTTCATGATGGCATCCACTTCGATGGGAGCGGGGATGACCATGGTGCCTTCGCCCCAGCGACGGGTCATGTTCCCACAAATCTGTCCTACCTTGGGCAGGCCTTTGCTGTCGGCCAGTTTTTCGTTCCAGGATTTTTTTGGTTTCATATCAATGCAGCATCGGGTCAGGCCAGGTTTTCGGCTTCGCGTTTTGCGGCGGCGCGTTTGCGATAGAGAATATCGACGACGTTGCGCACATATTGTTCGTCAGTGAGTCCGTCCGCAGCCTCGTTAGGAAAGGGACAAATTTCGCGGAAATGCGCGGCGATATCGGCGAATAACGGCACGCGCGCGTCCGGTTCGATTTCCTCGCGCCGCATCAACGCGCGCAGGGCGACGGCGGCTTCCGCGGGAGAAACGCGCTGCCGCAAGCGCGCTTCAAGATGCGGGTAATTCCGGAAGGAGTTGTATTTGCCGGCCAGCAGTTGTTCGAGATCGGGCTCGGTCTGTTTGGGATTGCGCACGACGATGGTGTTAGCGGCGAGATCGCCCAGGCGCTGGGCTTTGCGATTGGCGAGGCAGGCGATGCCGCCGACGAGGTAAAAGGCCGGGAGCATATCGACGAAGCGCAGGAGGTTTCGAATTACCACCTGGTGGAATTGGAGCTGCAATCCCTGGGCATCCATCACGCGCAAGCGGAAGAGGCGTTTGCCGAGAGTTTGGCCGCGCCAAAACCATTCGCAAATGATGCCATACCCGATGGACAAGGCGAAATAAGCGAGCATCGAAGCCGCCTCGACCAGGTCGGCGGCCAGGAGGTTCAGAATCGCGAAAAGAAATCCGGCAACGAAAGTGAGCGCGAGAATGCAAGTGAGATCGAGCATCCAGGCGAGGCAACGAATGACCGGTCCGGCGAGTGTGAATGAAAAGCGAATCCCTTCAGGAGTTTGAATGAGCAGTTCGCTTTGTTTTCTACTGGCCATGGCGCGTGCCGTCAGGAGTTTTGTTTCCAGTTCGCCCCTGTTCCCGATTTGGCCAGAAACAGAATGAGCATGGCGATTTCGACAAAACCAAACGCCATCTTGATCGAATAGGGCAGCACCGGCGCGTGATACTGCGAAAAAAAGGCTTCGATGATTCCCGCCCAGACGAGCAGCAGCGCCACTCCAAAAATCAGCGTCACCAAATCGCGGCTGATGTGCCGAAGACGCGCGCGCATCGGTTCGCGGCTCTGCCACCCGATCATGGCGCCGGCCAGCAACAGGCCGGCTTGCCCGGCAATCAGTATGGCGGGGATCTCGATCGCTCCATGCGGCAACAACCAGCCGAGAAGAAATTGCGTCTGGCCGGCGAGAACGTAATCGACCGCGACCGCGCCGAGAATGACGCCATTGTAGAACAGTAACAAGATCGTGCCCAAACCCCAGGTCACCCCCAGGGCCAGCGCCAGAATGGATACGCGCGTGTTGTTCGTCATCAGCATCGCGGAGAATGTGGCTTTGCGTCCGGCCAATCGGTCTTGCGTGGCGCTCTCTTCGAGAGCCACGCGTTCCGCCGGATTGCCCAGCAAATGCGGAAAGGGCATCAGCACCGGTTTGGATCCCGGATCCAAAGCCAGCGCCAGACCGCCAAAAAGCGATCCGCCCAGGGTGATTGCCATCGATAGCAAAAAGGCGCGCGCATGCCGTCGAAACGTTTCCGGAAAAGTGACGAAGAACCAGCGCAGAAAAGAAAAGCGGGCAGTGCGCTGGCGGGTTTCGTGAATTTCGCCATAGGCGCGGGCCACGAGCAATTCGAGATACCGGCGCACTTCGGCTTCGGCGGTGAACGTGCGAATTTTGGCGAGGTCAGCAGCCGTTCGATCGTAAAGGTAATGAAACCGCTGCGCCTGGTGGAGATCGAGCCGCGCGCCCGGATCAGTTTCGAGGCGCGTGAGCAAGGCTTCCAGTTCGCGCCAATGGGGCCGTTCCGCTTCGAGGAATTTTTCCAGATCGATGATCACAGCAGCTGGCGTTGTTTGACGTTCAAATATTGCGTGACCAATTGCACGCTGAGCTGTTCGTTTTCGAGCAGTGAGAATTTTGCGCCGCGGCGTTGCAGCACCTGGCCGAGCTCGCGCAGCTTTTGCCAGCGCAAATGCCCGCCCAGTTTCAGGTAAAGGTCATCCAGACTCCCGGCCGTCCCATCACTGAACAACGGAGCGATGCCCGGAGGTTGCATCATGTTCACGAGAATCAAATGCTGCCGCGCCATCAGATCGAGGCTGCGCACGAAGTTCTCGGCCAGCACCGGGTCGTCGAGCGCCGTCAGAATAACGAGGAGCGCGCGCCGGCGCAGGCGAAGCCGGAGAAAGGTTCCGAGCTCTTCAAAATCCGGTGTGACAATCTGCGGTTGCAACGCGTAAATGGCATCGCGACAGGTGGCATAATGGTCGCGCCCGTTCTTGGCGCGGACAAATTGCAGGACTTTATCACTGAAGGTGACATAACCGAACAGATCGCCCTGTTGTTCAGCGGCCAGTCCGAGAACCAGCGCCGCGGTGATGTAGCGTTCGAGCGTCGAAGTCATCGGCGCGCCCTCCTCGATCGGTTCGCGGCTGGCTGGCGCGAGCGCAGCGGTCGATTTCGAAGGGCCATTGGGAATATTCACCTGGCGCGCGCTCAACCGGGAAGCGTCAATCACTACGTAAATCTCCTGCGTCCGCTCGATCTGATAAACTTTGGTTACGGGATGACCGCGTTTGGCGGTGGCTTTCCAATGCACATCATCAAAACTGTCGCCCGGGATGTACTCGCGCAATTTTTCAAAGTCGCGCCCTTTGCCGACCTGCCGTTGGGCATGGATGCCGAACGAGCCGCGATTCAGAAAGAGGGCGGCGAGGTGCCGGCGTTCAGTGAGCAGGTTTGGATAAACCCGCACTTCGCAAGGCGAGGCGCATGCGCCGCGAACCGCCCAAAAACCGAGGGGCGAATGGACCTCGAAAAAAACTTTTTCGATCGGATAAGCGCCGCGTTTCAAAGGGCAGCACGGCCAGGTCAAAGTCGATTTCGCGACGCCCGCGGGGAGCAGAGCGTTGAGGTGTTCCTGATCGGAGCGAAACTCGCGTGGCAACGGGAGGCCAATGCGGATCTGGCGCGCCTGCTGGGAATCATTTGTGACGAACAAATCCATTTTTCCGGAGCGATCCTTCGAGAGCCGCGCGATGGCAGGGAGTTCGATGCGAAGCGAAGCCAGCCTGGACGATGACATTACGGCGTCGAACATCACCACAATGAGCAGTCCAAACAGGCCAATCAATCCGATCAGGCCCGTCTCCGACGAAAGTGCGAGCAGCACTCCGGCGGGCAAGCCCACCCATGCCGTCCACCAGATCATTTTGGCTGTGGGGGTCAGCATTTCGCTCGAGTTTTGTTTTAGCGTGGCACGGCGATGTCCTGCAGGATCCGCTGCACCACTTCCGAAACCGAGACGCCTTCAATCTCGAATTCCGGCCGCAAAATGAGGCGATGCTCGAGCACCGGCAAGGTCATGGCTTTGATGTCATCGGGCGTTACAAAATCGCGTCCGGCAATGGCCGCATGGGCGCGGCTGGCGAGGAGGAGCGATTGCGTGGCGCGCGGGCCGGCGCCGACGAGCACGCTTTCGTGTTGGCGGGTGCGGCGGACGATATCGACGATGTAGCCGACGAGTTCGTCGCGAATGAGGATGCATTGCAAGGCATCGCGCATTTGCGTGAGCATTTCCGCAGTGATGACGGCTTGCACTGCTCCCGAGGCGAGCGTTGCTTCCGGCGCTTCGGTTCCCAGCATCCGCTGGGCGAGCGTCAATTCTTCGGCGCGATCCGGACAGCCCATCGTGATTTTGAGCATGAAGCGGTCTTTCTGCGCTTCGGGGAGCGGGTAAGTGCCTTCATACTCGATGGGATTTTGCGTGGCGAACACTGTGAAATTTGGCGAAAGCGAATGCGTGTCGCGATCGATGGTGACGAGGCGTTCCTGCATGGCCTGGAGGAGCGCCGATTGCGTTTTGGCCGGAGCGCGATTGATTTCATCGGCGAGGAGAAACGTGGTGAAGACCGGCCCTTTGATCAGGGTGAACTCATTGCGTTGCAGATTGAACACATTGGTGCCGGTGATATCGGCGGGCATGAGGTCGGGCGTGAATTGAATGCGCGCGAAGTCGCACCCGAGGACATGGGCCAGTGTGCGGACGAGCAGCGTTTTGGCCACGCCGGGCACGCCTTCGATCAATGCGTGTTGCCCGGTAAAAATGGCAATCAGCGACCGGTCGATGACATCGCTTTGGCCGATGATTACTTTGGCGACTTCCTGCCGCGCGCGCGCGAGGACATCTTTGAGTTGGTCGAGTGGAGCAGGCATAGGTCAGGTCAATGTTTGTCGGGGTGAAGGGTCTGGGCGAGTTTGCGATACGCTTGAACGAAATTGCGCTGATGCAAGTCCCGGCTTTCTTCAGAGGCGAGGATTTCTTCCATCGATTCGATGCGCGTGCGCCATTCCGGCCGGTTGCGGCCGCAATCGGTTTTCCATTGCTCGTAACAGGCGCGGAGAATTTTCGAGCGCGGAATGCTGCGGCGAAGCAGATTCACGAATCCGGCCGCTGAATCCTTTCCGCCGATGACGTGTTCGAGATCGCGTTCCTCTTCGTAGGGAGGCACGAGGCTGGTGGAGTTTCTCCAGACGAACAGCATGGCCAGAAGGAACAGCACCACAATCAAGCCGTGCAATTGATATTGTCGCATCAGCGTGGCGATGCCGGCGGATTCCCGAACGCCATGATGCACTTCGTCGAACACCACGCGGTCCGATGATCCAATGAGCCAGGCGAGAAACCCCGGCTCGCGTTCCGATCGGAGCGCTTCGTTGCTCAACAGGTAGGAGTCGGACACAAGGACGACCGACCCGCCGTGCCAGGCGCGTTCGATGATGACCGGTTGATTTTCGCGTTCGTAAACCGTGCGCCAGGCCTGATCGAGATTGGTGAAGCAAATGGAACTGTGCCATGGCAGCACCGTTGGCAGCGGCAACTCCGGTTGCGCCAGCTTCGCGTCCACGAACAAGTAATTTTCCTCTTCGTCCTTGGGCAAGGGCAGGAAGTTGAAATCGACACCCCAGAGATCTTCGATTGGAATCACGGCGCCCGAGAAGTCCAGATCATCTCGATTCTGAGGTTTTTGGGGCGGTTGATTTTGCGGTTTTCCGCCCGCCGGTTTCGGCTTGGCGCCGCGCGCTGTGGCCATGGCATTGAAGAAAAGCGGCCGCGCATTTTCCGGAAATGCGCTGATCACAACGCGGCCTCCGCGACCCAGCAGCACCTGCCATTCTTTCACCAGCTCTTCTTCGATGGTGGTGAGATCGTGCGCCTGCACGCCGAGATACAAGAGAGTCACTTTGCCCGGCAAGTGCTCCGCGGCCAGATCGCGCACGTTGCGTTCGACGCGCAACTGTCCGAATCTTTCGAGGCTTTCGAAAAAGGCTTTGCTGCCGAGGGGATCAGCCCGCAGCGTGGAATAAGGCGGATAAACGTCCCCCGCTTCGTAACGCAGCCGAATGAGATGGCCGAGCGCGGCCAGGAAAGCCAGGAGCAAGGCTGCGGCGAAAAATCCCGCGATGACACGTCGTCTCAGCATGCGCTTAACTTCTGGTGGTTGTGTTGAAATTCATGCAGCAACTCGAGCGTGACTTCGTGCATGCCATACCACACGCGATCGAAAGTACCGACGTTTTCCGAGAAAGCGGCATGGAGCGCGGGCAAGGCGTGCGCGCGCCGGCGCAATTCGAGTTCGTAATCGCGATTGGATTTGTGCCGCGCAATGCGGATGAACTCCTTTTGACCGAGATGCGCCAGGCTGGCCAGGTAAATGGCTCGCAAGGCCAGGCGCAGTTCGCCGCGATCCATCAAATCACGCGCCAATTTCATCCAACCCTCTTCGGGCAATTGGTCGGCAAGCACTTCTTCCTGGCGCAAGTCAGGAACCACCGGTGACGCGTTCACCACCTCCTCCGGCTTCTGCCGTCTCTTCCACATTTTCCAAATCCACACCGCGATCAAAGTGATGCTCACCGCCAGCAAAAGGAAGAGCAGCAACTTGAGCGTGGCGCGAAAATCCCAGCCGCCGCCCGAGATCGTTCGCCCGCCAAAAAGCTTTTGCAACCATTGCACCAGCCAATCCGCGATTTTTGCGGCGACGCGCCCAATCTGCTTGAGGGCCTCGAAGATAAACTTTGCGCAAGCATCGATGAATCGATGAAACCAGGAACGGCTCTCTTCGCGCGGCGTTTCCTCTCTGGGCGAGCGCCAGCTGTATTCGCGCTGCGCGATCACTTCCTGGATATGCGCGTCCAGTTCCGTCGCCGGCAGCAACTTCTCCGCGGCTGGCCCGGACGGCGCCGGCATCGTTTCGCGCTCGATGGGTTCGGCCGCATGCGTCTGCATCGCGAGACAAAAGAGAAGGATCGCCAATGTTGAAACGGGAATAGGCAAGCGCAGTGACTTCAGTTCCGAACGCAAGTCCTCGCCGGTTTGCAACGATTGACCGTAAAAACAGCGGAGCACGAAAGTGGCTTTAATGACCGGATCGACACAGAGGAATGTCAACGCGCCGGCAATGGCGAAGAAGGTGGAATTGAGCAGGCTCAACCCGCCGCTCGAAAAAATGGTTTCGACGCCAAACAGAGTTTTCAAGAGCGCGGGAAGCTGCGCCATGGTGAGTGCGATGTTGAGGAAAACGAACAAGCCAAAGCCGAACAGGATCACTTGCACGAGGTGATTTTGCCTGACGCAGAACTGAGTTTGTTTGGCGGATTTTTCGATGAGTTCGCGGACGGTTTCGCATCGGGAGCCCAAGGCGGTGGCATTTTGGAAAAAAGCGAGGACCCACGCGAACGGGACGAGA
>JBFMDG010000132.1:0-12622 GCA_040754135.1 Verrucomicrobiota bacterium | reverse complement strand
GGCTGGATTCCGTTTCGGAGCCGGGCTGGCCGCGCTGGCGATCCTTTTAATTTTTGTGGTCCTGGCGGCAGTTATTCTTTTTGCGGCGCAAGACCTCTGGTTCTCCTGGTTGATTGTGCCGTTGGTCGAAGCGCCTGTCGGAATTGTGTTCGCGGCCAGTTTTCATTTGCGCCGCATGCAACAGGAAAAATTGAAATTGGAAGAGCGCATTTCCGCGGCGATGGCGGACGACTCAAATGCCTCCGTTTTTCAGGAGGCGCCGACGGTGGCCGAGTCGTCGCCGATGACCGGTTTGCCGCCGATACCGGATCATGAATTGGTCCGCTGCATTGGGCGCGGCGGTTACGGCGAGGTCTGGCTGGCGCGCGACATCATTGGAACATTTCACGCCGTGAAAATTGTCTTTCGCAGCCGGTTTTCGAGCCCTGTGCCATTCGAACGGGAATTTCGCGGCATTCAAAAATTTACACCGATTTCCCGGTCGCATCCCGGGCTGCTGCACATCCTGCATGTCGGACGCAATAAGACGGAGGATTGTTTCTATTGCATCATGGAACTGGCGGACGACGAGCAATCGGGCCAGCAAATCGATCCGGCGACCTATTGTCCGAAGAACCTGAGCCAGGAATTGCGCAAACGGAAACGGCTCCCGGCGCTCGAAAGCCTCGAACTGGGGATTTCCCTGAGCGCCACCCTCGATTATCTGCACAAACAAAAACTGATTCATCGCGATATCAAACCTTCCAACATCATTTTCGTGCAAGGCATCCCCAAATTTGCCGACATCGGCCTGGTCACCGATCTGGCGGAGACGCGATCTGAAGATGCGAGTTATCTCGGCACGGAAGGCTACATCGCGCCGGAAGGACCTGGCACGGCCGTCGCCGATCTCTACAGCCTGGGCAAAGTGCTTTACGAAATCAGCATGGGCCTTGATCGGAACCAGTTTCCGGAATTGCCGGCCAGCATCGGCAGCCGAACGGATACCGACATTCTCCTGCAACTCAACGAAGTCCTGCTCAAGACCTGTCATCCCGATCCCAAGATGCGTTACGCCAGTGCCGGCGAACTCCACGCCGCGCTGCTCGACATCCAACGAAACATCCTTCCATGTCCAAACACTCCCACTCCCGAGACCTGATCCCAACGCGCCGCAGTCTCATCGCCCGGTTGAAGAATTGGGATGACAAAGAGAGCTGGCAGGACTTTTTCAACACCTATTGGAATCTGCTTTACCGCGTTGCCCTCAAGGCCGGCCTTTCCGACAACGAAGCGCAAGACGTGGTTCAGGAAACCATCATCGCCGTCGCTAAAAAAATTCCCGGGTTCAAATATGATCCGGCCTTGGGTTCCTTCAAAGGCTGGCTCCTCCATATGACTCGCTGGAAAATTGCCGATCAATTCCGAAAACGGCAGCGGCATGAAAAGCATTTTGCTCCCGCTCCCATTCACGCGGAAAGCGACGCGCCCGAAGACGCGCACCCCGCGGAAGCGGTCGCGCCCGCCGATTTCGAAAAGGTCTGGGACGATGAATGGAAGAAGAATCTTTTTGACGCGGCGGTGGCTCGAGTGAAACTGCGCGTCAACCCAAAACATTATCAGATTTACGACTTGTATGTGCTCAAAGGCTGGCCGGTGGAACGCGTGATCACCACCTTAGGGGTGAATCGCGGACAGGTCTATCTCGCCAAGAACCGAATTTCGGCGCTCTTGCAGGAGGAGTTGAAACAGCTGAACTCGCCGGCCACGGACGAATCGGCGGCGCAATCCGACCCGTCAAACTCCTATGATTGAAGCGGTCATTCGACGATGTTTTGTCGGGGATGAGGTCGCGCTTTCGCTGGTCGGTCAAGCCGCGTTTCTGGAAGCGTTCGCCGGGGTTATTTCTGGTCGCGATATTGTGTTGCACTGTGAACGGCAGCATGCGCCGGCGAAATACGCGGCCTGGTTGGCGGATGGCCGTTCAGCCATTTGGATCGCGGAGGTCGAGCCCGGGGCCGCGCCGGTGGGATATTTGGTTTTGACGACGCCGGATTTGCCGTTACCTGACATTGCCCCGACCGATTTTGAGGTAAAAAGGATTTATCTCCTGCACCGGTTTCAAGGCCGTGGGATTGGTGCTCGACTGATGGAAGAGGCCAGGACCCACGCGATTTGCCAGGGAAGCCGGCGCCTGCTCCTGGGAGTTTACAGTGGCAACTCGGCCGCGATCGGGTTTTACGAACGCTTGGGTTACGTGCGCATCGGGACGCGGCCCTTCGCTGTGGGCGCAAATACCTATCATGATCTCGTCCTCGCCCTTCCCCTGCCCTCTGTAATCAAGTAAGCCCTGCGCTCTCGCGTGGGGATCGGTGAAGTGATTTGACGCCGGGGGCCATTCCATTGAAATGTGTCGCGTGAACTGCGGGTGAGTCAGACTCTTTTCGCGCTGTCTGCCGGTCCGGGTTCCGAACGCATTTTGTGGAAACGATTTTGTCAAAAGCTCTCGGGCAGGACCTTTCAAAAATGGCTCTGGCCGAAAAGCAATTGCTTTTGGCCCGCTTGCTGGCCCGGCTCGCTCATGAAATTCGCAATCCGCTCAGTTCCCTTGATATCCATGCGCAATTGCTCGAAGAAGATCTCGCGCATCTGCCGCCGGACACGCGCGACAAACTGTCGGAACGCTTCGCCATTATCCGGGGCGAAATCCATCGGCTCGAAAATCTGGTCAAACAGTTTTTGCGATTGGCCGGGCCCTCCGAACTCGAAATCGAAGAGGTGCCTCTTGAACGGATTGTCCGCCATGTTTGCGAACTGCTCCGTCCAGAGGCTTCCGCGCGCGGCATTGATTTGCAATTGGACTTGCCGGATCCAGTGCCCACGTTGCTGGCCGATTCCGGTCAATTGACGCAAGCGCTCCTCAACCTGGTGATCAATGGACTGCAAGCCGTTGGCGAACGCGGCCGGATTATCGTGCGCATTCAACTCTCCAGTCCGAACACGCTCAGCATCGAAGTGCAGGACAACGGGCCCGGGGTTCCGATCGAAGCGCAATCGACGATTTTTGAGCCTTATTTCACAACGAAAGAGGAAGGAAGCGGATTGGGGCTTTGGATTGCGCAACAGATTGCCACGGCGCATGGCGGTGAAATTCGCGTCTGGAACTCCCCGGAAGGCGGCGCCGTATTCGCCTTGCGGCTGCCCATGCCAGCCGGCGCACCTCATCATGGATAAATCACGCATTGGCATTTTAGTGGTCGATGACGAACGCGGGCTGTGCCTCGGAATTCAAGAGGCGTTGCGCCGCGAAGGATACCAGGTTGACGCGGCGTTCGATCCGCATCAAGCCCTCGAGATGACCCGCAAAGTGCTCTACAACCTGGTCATCTCCGACATGAAAATGCCCGGGTTGAGCGGGCTGGATTTATTTCGCCAGATCAAAGCGCATAGCCGCGACACGCAATGCATTCTCATGACGGCATTCGGGACGGTGGACAGCGCCGTCGAAGCGCTCAAGGAAGGGGCTTACGATTATTTGACCAAGCCGCTCGATATGCAACGGCTGCGCGCGCTGGTCATCAAAGCCCTCGAATTTCAGGCCATCGTTACCGAAAACAATGAATTGCGATTGCGCCTGCAAAAGCGCTCGGAACCGACGCCTCTGCTCGGGCAGAGCGATGCCATCCAAAACGCGCGCCGCTTGATCGAAGAGGTCGCCCAAAGCGACGTGACCGTGCTTCTCGAAGGCGAAAGCGGCACCGGAAAAGAAATCGCCGCGCGCTCGATCCACGCCCAAGGCGGGCGGCGCGATGCGCCTTTCATCTCGGTGAACTGCGCCGCCTTGCCCGAATCATTGGTCGAGTCGGAACTCTTCGGACATACCAAAGGCGCATTCACCGGCGCCGTCACAGCCAAACCGGGCCGCTTTCAGCTCGCCGATCGGGGAACGCTTTTTCTCGATGAGATCGGCGACCTCTCGCCCAAAGGTCAAGGGGACCTTTTGCGCGTTCTGGAAGATGGCACGTTTCGCATGGTGGGCGGGACGGAACTCGTGCGGGTGAATGTGCGGATTATTGCGGCGACGAATAAGAACCTTCAGGAAGCGGTGGCCCAGGGCAAATTCCGCGATGATCTTTTCTATCGGCTGCAGATCGTCCCGATTTCTTTGCCTCCATTGCGGGAGCGCCCGGAAGACATTCCCCTGCTGGTGGAAGTTTTCCTCGACCACTTTTGCGCGAAACACAAGCGGCGCCGCAAACATGTTTCGAGGGAAGCGCTTCAGTTATGCCAGCGTTTTCACTGGCCGGGAAATGTGCGGCAATTGCGCAACCTGATCGAGCGGCTTGTCATCACCTGCCGCGCGTCCACCATTCAGGAAAGCGATCTGCCCGACTTCCTTCATCAATACGCGAAGGTGACCCCGGGATTTCAAGTCGTCCCCGGCATGTCGCTGGCCGAAATGGAAAAGCTATTGATCCGGCAGACCTTGACGCACGTGACGTCGAACCGCGAAGAGGCCGCCCGCATCCTCGGCATCAGCCGCCGCGCCTTGCAATACAAACTCAAAACTTACGGCTTGCTCCCCGAGCGCGCCGCAGATCCATCCGGCGACCCGCCGTTGAAAAAATCTGGTGGCCCCCGCAAGGCCTAACACCTGCCCATGGCGAATGGCCGCCAGAAAGATCGAGTTGTTCTCCGCCGGCATTTTCGAATTCCGTTCAATCGTTTGTTCGAGGTCGAATTGCGCTTCAAGAAACCTCGCATTGGGCCGGATCACTTCCTGGCAATGATCGCTTGATTCGTGGAAGCTGGAAGCGGATGGATGGCCGGCTCCTGAAACCCAGCTTGCGCCAGCATTTCTGCATATTCCTCGAAAGTGTAGGCATCGCCTTCCGGCGTAGTGGCGAGCATGATCAAGCTGAAGGCTGCGGCTTGTGGAGGACTGATGCGATCGGGATTGGGAACGAATTCCACGATGGCCACCAGCCCGCCTGCACGCAAGGCCGCATGCGCTCGTTTCAAAAATCGAACACTGTCCGGCACACTGAAGTGATGCAGAAAATTCGGGACCAGCACGACATCATACTCGCTTCCGAGATCTACCTCGAAAGCACTGCCCGCCACCGTGCTGAAGCGATCGGCAACTCCAGCGGCTTGCGCATTCTCGCGCGCAATGGCCAGCACCGGCGCCCAATCGAGGGCTACGAGATGGGCGTGTGGATATTTCTGCGCAAAGGCGATGCCCCAGACTCCATGGCCTGCGGCGATGTCCAGCACTTTCGCCGGCCGATTGCTGTCGAGTGGAATTAAAGCGGCCAAGCCCTCGGCTGCCCGCGCCATCAGTCCACCCATCGCCTTGGCAAACGTGCACCACATGGGATGCTCGGGAGCGGTGCTTCCTAAATCCGGATCGGCTGTGCCTCCTTTGCGAACGGAGGAAGCAAGATACTCGAATGGAGCGCGGAGCTGCTCGGAAAGGAGGAATTCGGTGGCTCCGCCAGCATAGGCCGGGGATTTGCGATTTAAAAAAACGGCGCTGTCCGGCGTGAGCTGGTACTCGCATTCGCATTTCCTCAGAAAACCCAGAATCGACAAGTAATCGCAAAGAATGCGAATGCCGCGCGGTGAAGCCTGGCAACGTTGCGCGATTTCAGCAGCGGATGCGGCTCCATCGGCCAATGCTGTAAAGAGGTCCAAGTCAATGGCCGCTTTCAACGCCGCAGTTTTCTGGTAGGCAGTTATGGTGTCGAAAAATAATTCGGGGGAAGGCTGAGTTGTGTGATCCATATTTCAAATCAATACGTTCAGAGCAGGCGCGCATTGTTGAATGCAAGATTCAGCATCGTCAAGCCGTAGGAATCCCTGGAACACTCGGACGCTCGGAAAGCTACCATGTCGCCAAAACGGTCCGCTAAGCAGAGGAGCGAGTCACGAGATCACCTGGCGCCAGCCACCTTGCGCTGGCCGGCGGTAAGGAAATCGAGATAAAACTCGATCTGATCTTTCATATCCGCGCGATGGACGATGGCATCGATCAATCCATGTTCGAGGAGGAATTCGGCGGTTTGAAAGCCGGGTGGCAATTCGGATTGTGTCGTGTCCTTGATCACGCGTGGACCGGCGAAACCGATCATGGCTCCTGGTTCGGCAATGATGAGGTCTCCAACGCTCGCAAAGCTGGCCATGACACCGGCCGTGGTTGGATTGGTGAGGACGCTAATGTAAGGCAATTTGTTCTTCGCATGATACGCGAGAGCGGCGCAGGTTTTGGCCATTTGCATGAGACTGCACATGCCTTCGTACATGCGAGCGCCGCCACTGGTGGAAACAATGACGACGGGCAGACCTTTGGCCGTGCCTGCTTCAATCAGGCGCGTCAGTTTTTCGCCGACCACCGATCCCATCGAGCCGCCGAGAAATCCAAAATCCATGACGCCGAGCGCCACGCGATGTTCCCCGATTTTTCCGATGCCGGTGATGACGGCATCTTTGAGCCCGGTGGATTTCTGGTACGCTTCAAGTTTGCTGGCGTAGGAAGCGACGCCGGTGAATTTGAGAATGTCCACGCTCGACATGTCGGCATCCATTTCCTGAAACGAACAGGTGGCAACGAGGGAATGAATGCGTTCGCGCGCGGTGATGGGAAAGTGATGATTGCAGTGGTGACAGACCTTCAAATTGTCGTCGAGCTCTTTGTCGTAGAGCATGACGGAGCATTTGGGGCATTTGGTCCAAATGCCTTCCGGGATTTCCTTTTTCCGGGATTTGGCCGGGCCGAGTTTGGGTTTTTTCAGGAAAGAAGTCTCGCTGGCGGGCGGAGCCGTCGATGAGGATTTTTCGATCGTCTCCAATCCGAGCATTTTCTTTGTGAAAGTGGTTGTAGCCATAAATGAGGGGCAAAGTGAATTAAAGCGGTTCGTTCGTCGGAACGGACCGGAAAACGAGCGAAGCAATCTCGCTCGATTGGCCTGCTCTTGCTCCTGGAAGCGGCCGGAGCCCAGGCATCTTTGTTTCGGCAATCATCCGTCCCGGGAATTGATTCCATTGCTTCAAATGAACCGTTCGCACAATCGGCTGAAGTTTACTATGTCCAAAGGCCACGGGCAACCGTCCAGACGCACACAGGTCCGGACCCGTTTTCCATCAAGAGCTTGGCACAGGCGCTGGAGGTGGCGCCCGTGGTCATGACATCGTCCAAAAGAACGATGCGCTGGCCCTCGAGTTTCTGTTTTGCGATAAAAGCAAAGGCATTTTGCACGTTGGCGGCGCGTTCCGTCCGGCCAAGTGTCGTTTGGGTTCTCGTATACTGGACCCGAGCTAAAAGGTCGGTCCGCACTGGCCAGTTCAATGCGCGCCCCAGGCAAGTGGCCAACCGCTCGGCTTGATTGAATTCGCGTTCGCGCTTCTTCACCGGATGCAAGGGAATCGGCACAATCATATCCCACGATTCGGCCCGCAAAGCAGCGCCCGCTTTGCGAATGAGCAGGTCGGCCAGAAACGGCTCGAACCACAGCGCGCCATTGTATTTGTAACGGTGAATGATATCGAGCACGAGACCGGTCGCCGCCACGGCCGATCGCGCGGAACGGAAATAAAGCTGCATTTCCCGGCAATTGCTGCACTCGAATTTCGTTGTGATTTCGCCTTCATAAGGCAACCCGCACCGTTCACAAAATGGCGGCTGAATGAACCGAATGCCGCCCTGCCGCGACCAGCATTGGCCGCAAACGTAACCTTCTTGAGCGGCCGCCCGTTCCTCCGCGCATATCTGGCAGAGTTCCGGATAGAAAAAGGCCAGACCGGCATCGACCCAACTCTTGCTGGAACTCCACAATGACACTTGGCGCCCCGGATTCGTTCGATTATTTCCCGACACTCACTTCCGCCTGACGCGCAGGACAAAGCAACATCATTCCAAACCCAACCCCCAAAACCGCGAATGCTACCCAACCGTCAATTAACTTGCCACTCCCCCACAATTGGTTGATCCCTGCGCCGGTGTCGCGCGTAAAAAACCCGTAGGACTTCAACCAGAAAATCCAGCCGGCATGGAGCCCGATGGAAAAATACAGCGATCCCGACCTGACAAATGCCAGTCCGAGAATCAATCCGGCGAGCAGCAGGTTAAAGAATGCCGGCACGAGGAGGTTCCACTCGACCAACCCTCGCATCATTTCGCCGAAAACAACCAGTCCCGTAAACCAATGCACCTGTTCCGGTGGTGGCGGTCGTTGAAAAAAATGGACCCATGCATAAATCGCGCTGCTCAACAGGACGGCGCTCACCCAGCCCATTTCTTTGCGAAAAGCGCTCACCAACGCTCCTCGAAAGATTAACTCTTCAATCCAGGAGACCATGACGGCGGCTAAAATCGCATTGGCAAGGTGCCGGGCGATTTGCGGAACGGTCCGATCAAAATTCCATTCCCTCGCTCCCACCCCCGTCACAATCAATGCAATCATGGCCAGCGACACCAATCCGAAGAGCAAACCCAGCCCGAGCAGGCGCAAGCGTTGTGGCGATTTAGTAAAGCCGACATCCGGCCATGACTTGATGCCTAAACTCCGCAAAAACGGCCAGAGCCCAATCAGCGCCATCAGAATGATCGAGCGATTGACGAACCGATGAAACGGATTTCTGGCCAGGTTTTCGAAACCCAATGCGTGGACCAGGTAGAACAACCACGGAGCCAGCAGCGCCCCCCCGATGAATACCAGCAAAAGATAAAGAATCACCGCCCTCAACGCACGCATGAGCGGAGATTAGGGTCGAGGCAGTGCAGTGCCAAGCTTCGAGTGAGCGACTTTGCCTGACAAACGGACGAGGACCTCGGCATGGCGGAGAAGCGGAGAAGCCGAGCAATAAGAAATTGCCTTGCGGGGAAACTGCCTTTGTCGCACAACGGTTTGGATCACAACGCACGTCAACATATGAAAACCTTCTGGATGGGGCCGAAGCTGCTCGCCGGTGGGATGGCATGTTTGATCGTGCTTTTGGCCACTCTGACATACTTCAGCGATCCCTACGGTTTTTACTCAGTTTGCAAGCAATGCGGAATGATCCGGCTTTCAACTAAGTGGATGTTGCCTGGGACTTTCATCACAGTCTTTACGAATTCGAAAGAGCGATCAACGCCGTTGAGCCGTACGGTTCTGAACTATGGAATTGTCCCGCCGCATAAACATGACTGGCTTTTCGGACAGGGCTCTGGCCACGGAGTGACCTGCGCGATCGGATCGGGCCGGCATATTTGGCCAGCCGCACAGTCTCAAAAACTTGCCGATTTACTTCTCCTGTTGCACAAGCATGGGAAAACAGAATTTCGAGATCAAATACTCGTTGGTGTTCTGGATCCGGAAACCACACAACTGTTTATGAGCCTGACGTTCGATGCTCCCGGGGAACCAGTCACTGCCCTTGGGTTGGAGCATTGGATTGCCACCGAGTCCAAAGCGCTGGAAGAGAAAATGGAGTTTTGGAAGAGGAAATAGAGTTTTTGAAGCCGGGCACGCTCAGGCCGGCGGAAGGAGCTCTTCCTGATCTTCTTTTTCCTCGCTAATGACGGGCGCAATGGCCTGGAGCTTGTCGCCTTCATCCAGGTTAATGAGTTTGACGCCCTGGGTATTTCGGCCGGTCTCGCGGATGTCGCGCACCGAAGTCCGCACCATCTGGCCCCCCGAGGTGATCAGCATGATTTCATCGCTTTCGTGAACGGTCAGCGCGCCAACCACACCACCGGTTTTGTCGTTGGTTTTCATGGTGATGATCCCTTTGCCGCCGCGGGATTGAAGGCGGTATTCATCAAATGGCGTGCGTTTGCCGATGCCATTTTCGCCGGCCACCAGCAAGGTCGAATCCGCGCTCACGATCGACAGGGCCACGACTTTATCGGTTTTTTCCAAATTAATCCCATACACACCCACGGCCGGACGGCCCATGGAACGAACATCTTCCTCTGAAAACCGAATGCTCATGCCTTCCCGCGTGATCAGAATCACTTCGCTCGATCCGCTGGTGAGCTTCACATCGATGAGGGTATCGGCTTCCTCGATGCCGATGGCGATAATGCCGCCTTTGCGCACATTAGCGAATTCGTCGAGAGCGGTTTTTTTGACGATGCCCTGTTCGGTGGCGAAGAAGAGAAAGCCGGGTTGCTGCCAGGTGATGTCCTCCTTGTTTGGTCCGGTTTTGGATTCGATGCGAATGAGCGCGGCGATCTTCTCACCGGACTGGAGTTCGAGCAAGTTAGCGATGCTGCGGCCTTTGGCGGCGCGGCCCATGTCCGGGACTTCATGCACGCGCTCCACATAAACGCGCCCCGTGTTGGTGAAGAACATCAGATAATCATGGGTGCCGGCGGTGAAGAGATGCTCGATGAAATCGGGCTGCTCGCCTTCCACGGCGGAGCCTTCGCGTGTGACCATTCCGATGACCCCTTTGCCGCCGCGGCGCTGGGCGCGGTACGAGCTGATATTGGTGCGTTTGATCAATCCATTATGCGTGATCGTGATGATGACTCCTTCATTGGCGATCAGGTCTTCAATGGCAATTTCACCCTCGTCGGGCACGAGGTCGGTCAATCGCGGAGTGGCGTATTTCGTTTTGATTTCCAGCAGCTCGGTTTTGATGATGTTCATCACCCGGCTTTCCTTGGCGAGGATATCGAGGAGATCCTCGATTTTTTTGAGGAGTTCGGCGTATTCGGCTTTGATTTTGTCGTGTTCCAGGCCGGTGAGCTGGTAGAGGCGCAATTCCAGAATGGCATTGGCTTGCGCTTCACTGAAAGAATAGCGGCCGTTCACGAGGCGCGCTTCGCTGCGAATCAGAATGCCGAAATGCTCGACCTGCTGGCGTGAAAATTCGAAAGCGAGCAGTTTGATTTTCGCCTCCTCACGATTCGACGAGGTGCGGATGATGCGGATGAACTCGTCGAGGTTCCCCAGAGCGATTAAATAGCCTTCGAGCGTTTCAGCGCGGTCTTCGGCTTTCTTGAGTTCGAATCGGGTGCGGCGAATGACGACTTCTCGCCGGTGTTCGATATAACAATTGATCAGCTCTTTGAGATTGAGCGTTTTGGGGCGTCCATGATCGATGGCGAGCGCATTGACCGCAAAGGTGGTTTCAAGCGCGGTATGCTTGTACAGATTGTTGATGACTACTTTGGGAATGGCATCGCGTTTGATCTCGACCACCACGCGCGTGTTTTCATCGGATTCATCACGCACCGCGGTAATATCCTTAAATTCCTTGATTTCTCCTTCGTTGACGAGCTGTGCGATGCGTTCGACGAGCTGAGCGCGGTTGACGTTGTAGGGAATTTCGGTGATGACAATTTGCTCGCGAGATCCTTTGAGCTGTTCCACGCCGACTTTCCCTCGAACTTTAACCGTGCCGCGTCCGGTCAAAAAATAATCCCTGATGCCCTCGAGGCCGCAAATCATGCAACCGGTCGGGAAATCCGGGCCTTTGACGAATTTCATCAATTCCGGAATGGTAATGTCCGGATTATCGATCTGCGCGCAAATGCCATCGATGACTTCGCCGAGATTATGCGGGGCCATGTTGGTGGCCATGCCGACGGCGATGCCTGTGCCGCCATTGACGAGGAGGTTTGGAAAAGCGGCGGGCAAAACCACCGGCTCGAGATGTTCCTCATCGTAGGTGGGAACGAAATCGACCGTGGCCTTGTCCATGTCCTCCATGAGCACGGCTCCGAGATGCGTCAGGCGCGCCTCGGTGTAGCGCATGGCGGCAGGAGGATCATCCTCGACAGATCCGAAATTGCCCTGGCCATCGACCAGTGTTTCGCGCATGGCCCAGGGTTGCGCCATGTGCACGAGCGTCGGGTAAATGGCTTGATCGCCGTGCGGGTGGTATTTACCCATCGTCTCACCCACGATGCGCGCGCATTTCAAGTGCTTGCGCGTCGGCATGAGATTGAGGTCGTTGAACATCGCGTAGAGCAACCGTCGCTGTGAAGGTTTCAATCCATCCCGCGCATCTGGCAAAGCGCGGGAGATGATCACCGACATCGAATAATCGAGGAAGGAATTTTTGATTTCCTCGGCGACGTTGACCTTGGCGATTTTCTCGTTGGCCGCAAACAACGGCGTATTGCTTACGGGAAAATCGTTGGATTCTTTTTCGTCAGGCATTCAACAGTCACTTCCTAGATGTCGAGATTCCGCACATTGAGGGCATTGTCCTCGATGAACTGGCGGCGTGGCTCGACTTCATCGCCCATCAGTTTGGTAAACATCTCCTCGGCTTCAACCGCATCGGTCAGGTCGATTTTGAGCAGCTTGCGCTTGGCCGGGTTCATGGTGGTTTCGAAAAGCTCTTTCGGATTCATTTCGCCCAACCCTTTGAAGCGTTTGATTTGCAGACCGCGCCGGCCCACCTCTTTGATGCTGGTAAGAATTTCGGCGATGGAGAAGAGCGGTTTGACCTGCATTTTTTCTCCCTCGCCTTCGATCAATTCGAACAAGGGCTGATCCTGTGCGGAGTAATGCTCGACATTCAATCCCTTGCGCGAGAGTTTTGCCAGCAATTCGCCGATGGCTTTGCTTTCGTGAAGTTCCACATGCCGGGCGCGACGGGTATGGCCGTTTTTCCTTTCCAGGCTCGTTTCGGTTTCTTCCTC
>JBFMDG010000131.1:0-12659 GCA_040754135.1 Verrucomicrobiota bacterium | reverse complement strand
AGAAACCATTGGGTCAATGCGCAGGCCATGCGCGCTCGTTACGGAAAGAATTTCATTTGGCGCGCGCTCTCGCTGTTCGGCATTGTCCCAAAGTACCGCGGAGATGACTGGAATTACTGGTGGAAAACCCAATTCGACCATTACCGCTTTTTGCCGCGCTCGGTCCCCAATGCGCTTGAAGTCGGCTGCGGACCGTACACGAATCTTCGTTTAATCCGTGAAACATGCCAGCCCGACCACATCGTTCTCTCCGATCCATTGATTCGCACCTACGTGAAATTCAAGCTGACATTTGTCGCCGAATTGTACCGTGACGCGCTCTGCATCCTGGATGATCATCCGCTCGAAGAGTTGCCTTTCGCAGATAATTATTTCGATTTAACAGTGATGATCAATGTGCTCGATCACGTTCGTGATGCCGCATTGTGCATGAAAAATCTGATTCGAGTCACCAAGCCGGGCGGATATGTCATTATCGGGCAGGACTTGAGCAATGACGACGACATGAAGGCGTTGAAAGAAGATGGGGGCGCGGTGGGGCATCCGATCAAATTGGATCATCATTGGTTCGCTCCCTACCTCGATCATGGATTCAATCCGATTATCCGGAAGGTGCTTTCAAGGGAAGAAGGGCGCGCTCCGGAGGCGCATTATGGAAATTTGATTTTCGCCGGCCGAAAGTGTTAGCGGGATCACGCGCGTGCGCCTTGTCATGTTCAGTTTTCATTTCTCGCAGGTGACCTGGCCTGCGGGCCGAGGATTATGAAGGTGGTCTTGTTGACAACGGACGCGCGGGAATGCTGGCGCGAGTATGATCTGGCGGATCCGTATTTCAGCAATCCAGTCGAGGCGTTGCTGCAAGGCTTTCAGACTATCCCCGAGATTGAAATTCACATCATTTCCTGCACACAGAGGCCGATGGCCACTCCCGTTCAAATCGCGCCGAACATCACCTATCATGGCCTGCTCGTTCCGAAAATCGGTTGGATGCGAACCATGTATCAAGGGTGCGTGCGTGCCGTTCGGGAAAAACTTAAGGAAATTCGTCCGGACATGGTCCACGCGCAGGGAACCGAGCGGGACTGCGCCATGTGCGGAGCGTTGAGCGGTTTGCCAGCTGTGTTGACGATTCACGGCAATATGCGCCGGCTCGCGCAAGTATTGAAATCGCCACCGCTGTCTTTCCTCTGGTTATCAGCGCGGCTTGAAAGATTTGTGCTTCCGCGTTTCGAGGGAGTGGTCTGCATTACGCGGCATACGCAATCCCAAGTGGCGAACCTGGCAAAGAAGACCTGGCTCATTCCGAACGCAGTCAGCAAAAGCTTTTTTGCGCTGGAACCCAGTCCAGATCCCGTTCCCAAGATTCTTTGCCCTGCCAGCATCGCCGCGCACAAAAACCAGATTGCCTTGATTGAGGCGTTGGATGCCCTTGCGCAACAAGTGAAATTCAAGCTGCTGTTTGCCGGCGACTCACAGCCAGGCGATCCTTACGCCGACCGATTTCAAGAAAGCCTCCGCACGCGCCCGTGGTGCGAACATTTGGGATTCGTGGACCAGGAACCTCTCAAACAATTACTCGTTCGATCAGCCGCAGTTGTCCTCCCCTCCGTGGAAGATAATTGCCCCATGGCCATTATCGAGGCCAAAGCCGCGGGAATCCCCGTTGCAGCCGCGAGAATCGGCGGAATTCCCGACCTGATCACTCACGGCCAAACCGGGCTCTTGTTTGATCCGTTCCGTCCCGATGAGATGAGAGATGCTGTGAAACGACTTCTATGCGATGCGATTTTGGCGCAATCTTTGGCGAGCGCGGGGAGGATGGAATCGAAGCAGCGATTTTATCCGGACGTGATTGCCCGTCAGCATGTCGAGGTTTATCGCGAAGTTTTATCAAGGAGATCCTGATAAATGGAGCGGAGCTGCTTTGCGACATCGAGCCAGCCTGCAGGGCGAGGAGGCGGTTTCATGTTCGGAGCCGCCGTGTAAAAAGCTTTCAGCACCTGCGCGGTGGTATGGATCGATTTCCTCGAGGGACAATACATGGCGTGGTCGTGAAAGGTCGTCCGGGCCCAAGGCAAATCACTGAGCAGGAGCGGACATTCACACGCGGCTGCTTCCAATGCGGACAAGCTCAGGCTTTCCTGGAGGCTCAAAAGCACGAATCCACGCGCTTCCCGATAGATTTGAGCGAGCTTTTCGCGATCATTGATGGGGCCTTCATAGCGGATGATCTCCGGATGCTTGTGCGCTAACGCGAGGAATTCCTTTGCGTAAGGATCGTTTTCCGAAAACGGTTTTCCAATGCACCAAATGGGCGTCTGCGCCACGCGAGCCGCCTGAGCCAGTTCCAGGACCTGTTTGCGCTTTACAATGATCGCGGTGCAAACGAGCCAAACACCTCGATCTCGAGGCCGGCTGTTGAGAAAAGCCAGTTCAACCCCGTTAGGAACGACATGCACGCGCTCCGGAGGCGCCTGAAAGAGCTCCTGCATCAAGTGCGCTTCCAATTCCGTCAACGCCACCACCGCGTCCACCTGCCGGTATGACCTCCAGGCCATCCGCTCCATCAGAGCACCCGGCACGAGTCGTTGCGCGGCTCGGATCATCCCTTTCTGGAGGCGGAGTTGCGCAGCCGAGCGCGAGCCAGCTTGAGTCATCAACTCATTCATCACCACTTTCAGTCCCTTTTTCTGGATGTGAAAAACATACTCGAACGAGGGCCGCCCGAAGTAGTGCACGATGTCACCCGATTGGCGCTCATCCCACCATCGCAGGAATTCAACTTCAATCCCGAGTTGCTCCAATGCATGCTTGGTTTGCTCAATTTGGATTTGCAATCCGCCATGCGCCGCGAAGAATGGAAATGAATGATCAAACAGGATTTTCATGCCAGGTCAGTGCGAGGTCTTGGATGGGCGCCGTCCCTCGAACAATTTAAAACGCCAGCCCGTGCGGCCGGACGATCGCCCAGGATCGATTCGGTCCAGCGAACCCGGCCTTAAGCTTAACAATGTCAGCCTGGACCTGGTCTTTGTTGGTTTTGCCATGAATATCTCTTCCGATAGTAGGAACGCGCAGGTATCAGCGTCAACGGTCATCCCGCGTGTGGAGCTCCCTAAAATCTCGATTGTTACACCGAGTTTCAACAGCGCCACAACCATCCGCGAGACCATTGAAAGCGTGTTGCGGCAGGATTATTCAAATGTCGAGCACATCGTCTGTGATGGGGGATCCCGCGACACTACCTTGGATATTTTGAAAGAATATCCTCATTTGATCTGGTTCTCGGAAAAGGACGAAGGGCATTACCATGCCATGAACAAAGGGATTCAAAAGGCGACAGGGGACGTGATCAACATTCTTAATTCAGACGATTGTTTCCGCCCTGGAGCGTTGACGGCTGTCGCCGAGGCGTTCCGAAATCATCCCGAATGGGACGCGCTGTTCGGGGACATCGTTTACGTGGATGCTGAAGGGCGGGAGATTTATCGCCGGGAAGAAGCGTTGTTCGATTATGATGTGATCCGTTTCGGTGGGGTTTGCTACGTCATTCATCAGACGTTTTTCGTGAAAAAAGCCGTCCACGATCGATTGGGTTTATACCGCCACAAGGAGTTCGTGAACTGTTGCGATTGCGATTTTTACATGATCATGGCTCGCGCCGGTTGCCGCATCGGCCATGTCCGGCGGCTACTGGTGGATTATCGTTATCACGATCATGGGCAATCGGCAGATCTGCGTGTGACCCGGAATATGGCGCGGGAATGGGCGCGAATTCGGAAGGAACATGGCGCTCCCGACGGTTGGCGCGGCAAAGCGCTCTCCGTTTACTTCCGCGGCAAACGTCAATGGCAAAAGCTGGTTCATCGCGGCAAAGTGGATTTGATCCCCGGCCATTGGATCCTCCGGCGGCACATGAAGCAGCAAACGAAATTCACCACTAATTTCGACACCAAAAAACTCGAAGCGTGATTCTCAAAAGCAGAGCTGCTGGACCGCGCTTCACGTTTTTTTCCGGGCCGTGATGCAATGAAAGAAGCCGAGCGGATTGCCAGTGAATAACGGCGCATTGGCCTTCGAAGGCGGCGGCGGCGCATGCTGCTTCTGGTCCGGCTCTTCGGCGTCAATCCGATAGACATACTGGCTCGGGTGCCACCCAAAACGCCACCCGGCAAGGTGCATGACCGCGCGATAAAAATAGTTCAACGGGGGAAAGGCTGAGGCTGATAAGGCGTCTGCCGCTGTCACCTCGGTATGAACTTGAATGGATTCCAACGGCAATCCATCCAGAAGTTCGAGCACCTCTTTCCGAGTGTAGGCCTTCGTGCCCAAGCTCTCATTATGGTGCCAAAGAACCCATTTCAATGATCGCCAGGGCTGGCCTTTCAACAGGGCAAACTTGATCCACCGGTTGATCACGAAAATCGAACGGCGATTGTAAATCATGATTTTCAATTCGCCGCCCGGCCGAATGACACGGACCAGTTCGGTAATCGCTTTTTTCGTGCTTGGACAAAGGAACAAAACGCCAAATGAATACCCGAGGTCAAATTGATCTGAAGGGAACGGCAAATTTTCCGCATCACCAGTTTGGATCGATTCTGGTTGCGGAAGCCCGTAAGCTTCAATTCGATGTTTCAGGTTTCTTAAAGCCTCTTCCGTCAGATCAATTCCCGAGGCTCGCGCGCCCGCCCTGAGCCACTGGGTGAAATCGGTGCCGGCTCCAAATCCGACCTCGAGCACTTTCTTGCCGTGATAACGCGAAAACTGCGCGAATGAATGGATAAATGGCTGATCGAAATATCGGAACGCTTCGATCTGCTCGAAGTATTCCCGTGAATACTTGGCCGCCTTGGCTACCTGAGTGTCACAGCTCTGGCGATTCCAGAACTTGCGCACTTCGGCCTTAAGCTGGTCCGCGTCGAGAACCGTCGAAGATTGTTCACTCATCTTTCCAACTCTAACTCAAATGCGCTCGGTTAAGTCAAGGATCAGAACGGTCTCAACCGGTCTTCACGGCAGAGATGCAATGGAAAAACCCCAGCGGATTGCCGGTCAAAAGCGGACGCTTCGGATCCCGATGAACCGGTTTTTCGACCACTTTCCGGTCCGGTTCCTCCGCGTCGGCCCGATAGACGTATTGGCTCGGATGCCAGCCGAACTTCCAACCCGCGATGTGCATGGCCAGGCGGTAAGCCCAATTCAAAGGCGGAAACGCGGAGGCGGCGAGCGCGTCCGCAGCCGTGATTTCGGTGTGAATTTGAATGTGCTCCAAAGGCAACTGAACGAGCCAGTTGACCAACTCCCGGCGCGTGTAGCCTTTCGTGCCGATGCTTTCGTTGTGATGCCACAAAATCCACCGCAGATTTTTCCATGGACATCCCTTGAGCAGCGCAAACTTGACCCATCGATTCACCACGAAAACCGACCAGCGATTGTAGAGCATGATTTTCAGCTCTCCTCCCGGGCGGATCACGCGCACCAATTCCGCGAGCGCCTTCTCCGTATCGGGCGCATGATGCAATACGCCGAACGAATAGCCGAGATCGAATGTGCCGGTTTGGAAAGGCAGATGCTCCGCGTCAGCAACACGGAGCGTTTCCGGCTTTTGCAATCCATACACTTCCATCCGGCGCGTGACGTTGGCCAACGCCTCATCGGTAAGATCAATGCCTGAAACGCACGCCCCGGCTCGCAGCCATTGAATGAAATCGGTCCCAGCCCCGAAGCCAACTTCCAGCACCCGTTTTCCGTGATACCTCGTGAACTGGGCAAAGGAATGGATGAAGGGCTGATCGAAATAACGGAAGCGCTCGATTTCTTCGAAATATTGTAAAGAGAATTTGGCCCCTTGCGCGACCTGCGTATCACAACTCTGTCGATTCCAGAATTCCCGAACCTTTTCCTTGAGCGCGCTTTCAGTCTGCGTCTGCATGTCGGCTAACGGTGGGTGCTCACACGGGCTGGCAAAAGGCCCCAGGGATCGAGAACTTTTGTTTTTCCTGGCAGTTTTAAATTGCGGTACTGCGGCCAATCGCAGCACAACGCCACCAAAGCCACGTCTTTGCGGCTCGTCAAGCTCTCGGCTGTGTTCAACATTTCGAATTCGTGCAGGGCGGGACTGTTGGCCGGTGTCGAGGCGTAGTCGTGCACCAGCACGCGGTGCCCCAATCTTTTCAACTGCTGCGCCAGATACAGCCCAGCCGATTCTTCCGTGATGTAGGTGTCGGGCTTGTACGCCACTCCGAGAATTGCGACTGTTGCGCCAGACTTAGGTCCAAGAAGTTCCATCGCCTGCTCCAGCAACTTTTCCTTCACGGCTTCATTGATCGCATCCGACGCTTCGGCCAGCGGCGCTTTGCAGCCGACTTGGTTGGCAATGAAAGCGACCAGGCGATTGTCGCGCGGAAAACACGGCCCTCCGTAACTGAGGCCGGAGCGGAGGTATTTGCGCCCGATTCGCGAATCACTCCCGATCGCCGCGAGAACATCATGGATGTTCGCGTCGGGGAATTTGCTCGCAATCAGGCGGAGTTGGTTTGTGAAACTGATCTTCATGGTAATGAAGCTGTTCACAGAAATCTTGGCCAACTCAGCGCTCGAGATCGACATCCGGGCGATTTTCGGCTGATTGAGATTGTATCGATGATACAAAGTTTCGAGTCGGCCGCCGCTGATCGGATCGGATTCGCCAATGAGGACCAGATCGGGTTCAAGCAGGCCACGAATGACATTGCCGAGGGCAATGAATTCAGGGTTGTAGCATACGCCGAAATCCTTGCCAGCCTTCCAACCGGTTTCCTTTTCCAGCATCGGAATGATGACCTTGCCGATCGAGCCAGGTGTGGTGGTGGAATTAATGACGAAAAGGTGGCCTTTTTTGCGAGCCTTTCGCACGGCTTTTGCCACCGGATGCATGGCGCGCAAAAGGAATTCATTCGAGAAACTGCCGTCAGGCAAGCTGGGGGAAGGCGGGATAAAGAAGGAGGCATCTGTTTCAATCGCCCGGGTCGCATCCTGGGTTGCGTGCAGATGCTTTTTGGCTGCAGCGATGGTCTCGGCCAGCAAGGGCTCATCAACCGCTGGCTGTCCTGAGGCCACTTTTTGGACTTTATCAGGATCAATGTCCACGCCCAGGACATCGAAGCCGCGTTGGGCGAGGGTGGCGGCAATGCAGGAGCCAAGTTTTCCAAGGCCAAACACCGAAACAGATCGAATTGGTTTCATCGAAATTGGCCTGAAAATACGCATCACAGCCAAGGTGTCGAGCTTAAACAGAATCGACCGGAACGGCGCGCATGGATGTCAGTTGAGCAAGCGAGTCGGGCTGGAAGCGAGGGGGCAAGGCCTGAGGCTTTGGGCTGCGCAAAGCGCGATGATTCCTCTGCAAAAGCCAAAATAGGAATTGCTCCGGGCAAAAATTTTTTCCATCGTTTGGGTTTATGGCTAGTCCGATGATGTTTCCGCGCACGCTGTTGATTTTCGCCATTTGCATTCCTTTGGCGATTTGTTTGGGGTATTTGCTGGCGACTCCGCTTGATTTCGGATCCATGGCGGTGGTTTCGATGGCCATCATGACGTTGTTGACCCCTATTTTCATGCGATGGCACCACATTTTGTTGATTGTGTGCTGGAACGCATACATCAATGCGTTTTTTCTTCCCGGGCAGCCGCAACTCTGGATGTTGGCAGCAGGGTTGAGCTTTTTTTTCACCATTCTTTCGAAAACGATGAATCGGGAGGAACGGCTCATCAATCTTCCTTCGGTGACATGGCCGCTCGTGTGTTTTGTTTTGTGGGTTCTTGTGACCGCCAAGATGACAGGAGGGATTGGCTTTAGAGCTCTCGGATCAGAGATTTACGGAGGCAAGCGCTATTTTTTCATTTTTGCGGCCGTGCTTGGGTATTTTGCCTTGAGCATGCGGCCCATCTCGGATCCACGAAAGCAACTGCTTTATCCTTCTTTGTATTTCGTTTCGGGAATATCGGCGGTATTGAGCAATGTGGCCTACGCCTTGGGCCCGGCTTTCTATTTCTTGTTTTATCTGTTTCCGGTTGAATGGGCCATGCAACAAGCGACCGCCGATTACGTCGCGGGCATGGGTGGATTTGTGCGCGTGGCCGGGCTGGCTCCAGGAGCGACGGCTGTTTTTTGCTTTCTCCTTTTGCGCTATGGCATCACAGGATTGCTCGATATCAAGAAGCCCTGGAGGCTGGCTCTGTTCGCCATAACGATCTTCACCAGTATGTTCGCTGGTTTTCGGTCGAGCTTGATTTTCTTTGGAGTCATTCTCGTCGTGCAATTCTTTCTCGAAGGACTGGCCAAAACCAAGGTGCTGCCACTGACACTCATCGGCTTGATCCTCGGCAGCATTTGCATACTGCCGGTGCTTGACCGACTCCCGCTTTCCGTTCAGCGCTCTTTGAGCTTTCTTCCGCTCAACGTGGATCCGATGGTCCGTCGCGATGCCGAAGCTTCGCTGCATTGGCGCTTCGAAATGTGGCAGGTCGTTTCCCGGGAAATTCCGAAATACTTATGGATCGGGAAAGGATATGCCTTGAATCCCACAGATGTCTATTTGTCCGAGGAAGCCGTGCGTCGCGGATTTTACAAAGATTATGAGCCTTCCCTGCTGGCTGGGGATTATCACAACGGCCCACTTTCAATCATCATCCCCTTTGGCATCTTGGGCGTGGTGTTTTTTATTTGGTTTTCCCTCGCGGCTTTTCGTGTGCTTTACGCCAACTACCGGTTCAGTCCCTCTTCATTGCAGTCTGTGAACACGTTTCTGTTTACTTATTTCATCGCGCGATGGATTTTTCACGTGTTCTTTTTTGGCGCCATCAGCCTTGATTTATGGGCCTTTTGCGGCGTCCTGGGCATGAGCGTGAGCTTGAATGGAGGGATGCTCAGAGCGCTATCCCCTTTCGAAGTCCGAACCGAAACTCTTCATTTGGGTTCAGCTCAAGCGGAGCCTGCAACTTCGTGACCAGCCCGGCCTGTGCCTGATTTTTTCACACAATTAACATGGGCCGGGATCGAGTGTGGACGAAAGTCTTCGACTAAACTCGATCATTGATGGATTTTTCGATTCATTCCATTTACCGGGTCCTATTCAAGGTATGGCGCCGCAGGAGATTTGACCTATTTCTCAAACGGCTTAAACCAGCAAGCTCAGAGAACTTGCTGGATGTGGGGGGCTCTCCAGGTTTTTGGACTAACCAGCCTCAGCCGGTGCGGCGAATCGACACACTTAACGTTTATGAAATTCCCTGGAATCAAAGCCAAGCGCCTGAGCACGACATCAGAACACTGGTTGGCGATGGATGTTGCCTGACTTTTGCGGATCAGAGTTATGATATCGGATTTTCCAACAGCGTCATTGAACACGTTGGTTCATGGGAGCGGCAGCAGCAGTTTGCGCGTGAAATCCGGCGCGTGGCCAAAAAAGTATGGGTGCAAACTCCCGCCTATGAATGTTTCTTTGAGCCGCATTATATGACCCCGTTCGTGCATTATTTGCCCAAATCCATCCAGCCACGGATTGTTCGATGGTGCACTTTGTGGGGCTGGATCGAGCGGCCAAGTGCGGCTCAAATCTTAAACATGGTGGAAACCACCCGGTTGCTTCGAAAACAGGAAATGATGCAGCTCTTCCCCGATTGCGACATCCTCACCGAGCGGTGGTTCTTTTTGTTTCCAAAATCTTACATCGCCATCCGAACAGGAGATTCATCGAGAAAAAACAGGGCTGGTTAGTAGGCTTCTCAGAAGGAAAGATCGACAAGCCATTCCTTGACGGGGAGCGAATTCTTGCAGATTCAATCTTTGCGCCGTCGGATTTTTACGCTTGGAAATGCTTCATAATCAGATTAGAACGCCCTCAAGTGAGATTGTGGCGTTTCAATGCATTCCTTTTGAAAGTCCTTGTGTTTTCTTTGGCTATTCAAGGACTTGACCCTGTTCATGGTCAATCGCAACCGTTGGAAGCACTGGGCTCCAGGTTTCCGTCGGATGAGCCAATTTCCGAGTTTGGGCTGGTGGACCTTTTTCCGAAATTGCATTTCGAGCAACCTGTGGCCATTGCCTCACCTCCTGGGGAGACTAACCGTTTGTTTGTCGTGGAGAGACTTGGTCGGATTGTTGTAATTACGAACCTTGCCAATCCTACAAAATCCATTTTTCTAGATGTTCGTCAGAAAACCGACTCGAACTATATCGAGTCGGGTTTACTCGGTTTGGCTTTCCATCCTGGATTTGCGACCAATGGATTCTTTTTCACCTTCCGCACTGGGAGTTTTTCCAAGGATAGCGAGGGAAGCAGCTTCCATGATGTGATCTCCCGATATTCGATTTCTCAAGAGGACCCCAATGTGGCATTGCCAGAATCAGAAGTCGTGTTTTTGGCGCAAATGGACGCAGACAACACACACAACGCAGGCGACCTCCATTTTGGGCCGGATGGCTATTTATACATTGCCGTAGGTGAAAGCAAACCGCCACCCAGAGAAGAGTTGACTTATCGCCAATCTCTGGACAAGAGCTTTTTCGGAGGAATTCTTCGCATTGATGTGGATCGGCGTCCTGGAAACTTGCCACCAAACCCGCACCCTGCCGCCAGCACAAATTACGCTGTTCCGAAAGACAACCCTTTTATCGGTATCACTCAATATCAAGGAAGAGGCCTCGATCCTGAAAAGCTGAGAACCGAGTTTTACGCAATCGGTTTTCGAAACCCATGGCGCTTCAGCTTCGATCCGTTGGACGGAACTTTGGTATGCGGGGATGTGGGAGGGGGGAGTTTTGAAGAAATCAATTTGGTCGAGAGTGGCGGAAATTATGGCTGGCCATTTATGGAGGGTAATTTCCAGACGGCTGATTATCCCAGCGCGCCCCCCGAATTCTCGTCCTTACCTCCCTTAGTCTTCTATGAGCATGGCTCAGGCACATTCGAGGGCAAAGCCGTGATCGGTGGTTTGGTCTATCGTGGAAAAATTATTCCACAGCTTCAAGGAGCTTATCTTTTCGGCGACAATTTAAGCGGCCACATCTGGTCGCTGCATTTTCAAAGCAATAGCATTAAAGAGATTCCTCGCCGACTGACGGCGGAACCAGGGCTTTCCGCTTTCGGTGTTGATCCTCGCGATGGGGAAATCCTGATTGCAAGCCTTTGGCAGGGGAAAATCCTCCGGCTGGTCTATGTGCCCCCAGAAGTTGCGGAACCAGTTCCTCAATCCCTTGCGAGCACTGGATTATTCTCCGATACAGCCAATTTGTCGCCTCATCCCAATTTAATCCCATACGAAATCAACGTTCCGTTCTGGTCAGATCATGCATTGAAATCCCGTTGGTTTTCATTGCCGGACTCGAACTCGAAGATCGCTTTTTCCCCCGAAGCAAATTGGAGTTTTCCAGCGGGCAGCATTTGGGTGAAACATTTCGAACTCGAGTTGACCAATGGCGTCGCTTCATCGCGCCGGCGTTTGGAGACACGCGTCCTGGTTAAAACGGAAGATAATGTTTACGGCCTGACTTACCGTTGGGGCGATTCCACTTCAGATGCCACGCTCGTCCCGGCGATCGGGATGGATGAACAATTCCTCATTCACGACAATGGATCTGTGCGCACTCAGGTTTGGCATTATCCGAGTCGAGCGGAATGCAAAACCTGTCATACTGCCGCCGGCGGCTTCGCGCTCGGATTCAACACCGCGCAATTGAATCGCCCACCTCCGGGCAAAACGGATGGAAATCAAATCAAGCAATGGGATGATGCCGGTCTTTTCGCGAATTCTGTCGGCGATCTGCAGTCGCTGCGGAGACTCGTGCCTTCCGGGAACACCCAGGCTTCCATTTATTCTCGTGTGCGCTCCTTTTTCGCCGCGAATTGCGTGCATTGCCATCAACCGGGAGGCGGCACTTTCGCCTTATGGGATGCGCGACTGACCACTCCGCTTGCCGGAACCAGATTGCTCGATGGCCGTTTGATCAATCCGCACTCGCTTCCGACTTCGTATTTGTATGAACGCCTCACCACGCATGGATTTGTCCGCATGCCTCCCATTGCAACGAGCGTGTTGGACACCAATGCCATTGAATTGATCGCAGAATGGATCAACACGTTTCCTCCATCACCTTGGGCTGCGGCGGATATCGGGACGGTGCGAATCGAGGGCAGCTCGGCGGTTCGCGCTGAGGATTTTCAAATCAGCGGCTCCGGCACCGGCTTGGGAGAAACCAGCGACGCATTTCATTTCCTCTCAGTGCCATTGCAAAGAACGGCTTTTGTTGAGGCGAAACTCGATCGCGTCGAACCGCTCAATAGCGCAGCGCGAGGCGGCCTCATGCTGCGAGGGTCGGGCAACGGATCCTCAGCTCCTTACACTGCAATCACTGTCACGCCCGAAGGAAACGTTCGCGTACAATTCCGCGCTGAACCCAACGCGATGGCTTCCGAAATCACAGGACCGGTCATGGCTTTTCCGATTTGGTTGCGGCTTGTTTCTTCTACGAACTCAGAAGTCGTGGCTTCGGTGTCTGCTGACGGTGTCATTTGGAACGCGATCGGGAAAGCACAAGCAAATCTTGGGAATGACAGCAAGGGAGGATTGTTCTCGAGTTCCTATGACGCATTTAAGGAGAACCTGGCAACGTTCGA
>JBFMDG010000130.1:0-12753 GCA_040754135.1 Verrucomicrobiota bacterium | reverse complement strand
CGCGAGCAACGGCGACGTGATGAAGCGCACACCATCTTCATCATCGCCGGCTGTGGCTGAGGGATTCAAATCATCGCCATCTGCGCCCGCGGAAGGTTGCCCATCGGCTTCGGGATCGATGAGTCGGCCGAGGAAGAAATCGGGATTGATCACATGACGCGCGCCGTCCTGCGCGAGCAACGTGGGATAGCTTTGCGGCGCGTCACCGAAATCGAGTTCGGCGGGCTTTTCAATTTTAACGACGTAATCTTCAACTTCACCTTCAGACGCCGGGCCATTCGGCTTGAGACCACCTTGCAGACTGAGCCGGAAGCGTGCGTAACTTTCACGCGCCACAGCATTGGGTGGAACCACGAAGGTCAGGTGATTGGGCCCGGAAACGAGCGGTTGATTGGCGAAGATTTGTTCGCCGGGATCGTTCCAGTTGCCGTTGCCGTTGAAATCAATCCAGGCATCAAGGCGCCCCTGTCCGCCAACAAAAGTGACTTCCACATCAGCCGGTTTGCCCAGGAGCAACGGAGAGATGAAGCGCACGCCATCTTCATCATCGGCTGTGGCGGAGGGATTCAAATCATCGCCATCTGCGCCGGCGGAAGGCTGCCCATCAGCTTCGGGATCGATGAGTCGGCCGAGGAAGAAATCGGGATTGATCACATGCCGCGCGCCGTCCTGCGCAAGGAGCGTGGGATAGCTTTGCGGCGCGTCGCCAAAATCGAGCTCGGCGGGCTTTTCAATTTTAACCACGTAATCTTCAACTTCACCTTCAGACGCCGGGCCATTCGGCTTGAGGCCGCCTTGCAGACTGAGCCGGAAGCGCGCGTAACTTTCCCGCGCGACGGCATTGGGTGGAACCGCGAACGTCAGATTATTGGGACCGGAAACGAGCGGTTGATTGGCGAAGATTTGTTCGCCGGGATCGTTCCAGTTGCCGTTGGCATTGAAATCAATCCAGGCATCAAGACGACCCTGTCCGCCGACAAAAGTGACTTCCACATCAGCCGGTTTGCCCAGGAGCAACGGAGAGATGAAGCGCACGCCATCTTCATCATCGGCTGTGGCCGAGGGATTCAAATCATCGCCATCGGCGCCAGCGGAAGGTTGCCCATCGGCTTCGGGATCGATGAGTCGGCCGAGGAAGAAATCGGGATTGATCACATGACGCGCGCCGTCCTGCGCAAGCCGTGTGGGATAACTCTCCGGCGCATCGCCGAAATCGAGCTCGACTTTCGCTCCTTCGATTTTCACCAGGTAATCTTCCACTTCGCCACTTTGAGCCGGTCCTGTCGGTTGAAGTTTGCCTTCAAAACTCAAACGGAATCGCGCAAAGGTTTCGCCTGGCGCGGCATTGGCGGTGACATTAAAGCGCAAACGATTAGCCCCAGGCTGCAGCAACTGAGCGAAGATCTGTTCGCCGGGATCATTCCAGTCACGGTCCTGATTAAAATCAATCCAGGCATCGAGATGACCGTCTCCAAGCTCGCACGTCACTTCCACATCGACTGGTTGGCCTGCGACCATGGGGCTGGTGAGAAACACGACGCCATCTTCGTCATCAATATCTGGCGATGGTTTCGTGTCATCGCCGAGGGCGAAAGAATCGGGCTGACCGTCGGGTTCGGGATCGGCCAATTTCCCGAGGGAGAAACCTTGGACCAAATTATGTCTGGCGCCGTTATCCGAAAGCACCGTGGGATAACCTTGCGGAGCATCGCCGAAATCGAGCGGTTCCGATTGTTTGCCGATGAACACGGCGTAATCTTCGACTTCTCCTTCGGAGGCGAACCCGGTCGGCTTAAGCCCGCCTTGTGCGCTCAGGCGGAAACGCACGAAAGCCGGGCCGTTCAATGCGTCGGAAGGAATGGTAAAGCGGAGCAGATTCGATCCGGCGCCGAGCAACACGCTGCGAAAGATTTGTTCATTGGCATCCGCCCAATCGCCGTCGCCATTGAAATCCATCCAGGCATCGAGCCGTCCGCCGCCCGAAGCGGCGATCACGTCCACTTCGGCGACCGCGCCGGGTTCGAGCGGGGTATTGAAAATGACCCCGTCTTCATCGGGCGCTGCGCCTGCCGGGTTTTGATCGTCGCCGCGTGCGAACTGTTCCGGCTGGCCATCGGGTTCAAGATCGACATTGCTGCCGAGATGAAATCCGCGCGAGGTGGCATGGCGCGCGCCATCTTCGGACAGGAGCGTTGGGTAAGGTCTGGGCGCGTCGCCGAAATCGAGCGAGAGTTGCTGGCCGGGCACATGGATGGCGGAGAGCAGCGGCAAAAGGAATAAGGCGAGGGCGTGGCGCGCCGTTCGCCAGGACCAATTGCCTGACACGCCTGACGCTTGCAAGTGCGCCGCGCAATGGGGGTTCGCTTTCATGGATCAGTCCTCAGGTTCACGAACACATCGATGGTGCGGTGAAATTTTCATAGCGCTTAAAACGCATCTTCAACCTGCCCGGGATTGACCAGAATCAGGATGAGATGATCGCTGATGGTTTGGCTGGTGTTGTCGAATAAATCCACATCAATGCCGCTCAACCCGGCGCCTTGGAGCACGTCGTAATAGCCGCCGCCGGCCAATTCAATGACCTGATCGGTGCCGAGCTGGAGCGATTGATCGAAGAGGTAGGTGTCGTTGCCCGACCCGCCGCGCAGTTCGTCGTCATCGGTCAGGCTGAGCATCGGATCATAACCTCCGCCATTGAGCAGGTCGTCCCCTTGATCGCCGCGAAGCAAATCGTCGCCGATGCCCCCATAGAGCGCGTCGTTGCCCGCCGCTCCAGCGAGCGTGTCGTTGCCATCGCCGCCGAACAAGGCATCGTTGCCCTCGCCACCGAAAAGCTCATCGGCTCCGGATCCGCCGCGGAGCGTGTCGTTGCCGTTGTTCCCGAACAGCGTCACCGCCCCGAGCGTGAATGCGGATGCATCGATCACATTGTCGCTGTCGCCTCCGACGAGAAACGCCTGATGAATGTTGGTCAGCGCATTGTGCTCGGTCCCGATCAACAAACTCGAATCGGTCAGCGTGAAATCGGCATCGCGAACTTCGACGATGCCATTCACACCGCCGCGTCCATCGATGGTGTCCTCTCCCAAGCCGCCCATGAAAAGGTTATTGGCGGCGTTGCCGCGGAGGATGTCATTTTGCTCGCCGCCCCGGACGCGTTCCACGCCATCGGCCGTGGTCAATTGCAGTTGGAGATTCGTCGTGTGAACGATCTGGAGAGAAGTATCCGCCAGATCGAGGGTGAGGCCGACGGTGGTGGTGTCGATGAAATCAATGGTGTCTTCGCCGCCTCCGGCCACTTCATCGAGCGTGTCGGCGCCCAAATTGAGATCTACATCGAACAGGTAAACGTCGTGCCCGGCATTGCCGCGCAGGATGTCGTTGCCCTCGCCGCCAATGAGCACGTCATTGGCAGAGCCGCCGATGAGCGTGTCATCACCGCCCAGTCCTTCGAGGCGCACGGCGCCGGTGAATGCCGCGGCATCGATCACATTAGCGCCGGCGCCGCCAGTCAATCGCACGCTTTGGATATTCGCGAGCGTGTCCACGACTCCGTTGGTCTCGAGGGATGCGGGTGTGAGGATAAAATTGGCGTCGGCGGTTTCGATGAGCGTATTGGTTCCGCCGCCTCCTTGGATGTTGTCTGCGCCGCCGGCGCCGGTGAATCTGTTCGCGAGAGAGTTTCCAATCAAAGTGTCGCCAGCCGAACCGCCGATAAGATCCTCGATGTCCTCGTGCGTGAGCGTGAGTGATAATTCGCCGGCGGCCACAACTTGACTCAAGCCAATGGTCGAGAGATTCACCGAGACCGCCACGGCGAAGCTTGCTAAATCGAGCAGGTCTGTGCCGCTGCCCCCGGTGACCGAGTCAGAATCGTGCGCGCTATCCATGCGGAAGACAAATCGATCATCGCCCTCGCCGCCGATCAATTGATCATTGCCGGCGCCGCTGTGGAGCGTGTCGTTGCCTTTGCCGCCGATGAGCGTGGCCTGGCCAGTAAAGGCGGAAGCATCGAGGACGTCGTCGCCGTCACTGCCGGTGAGTGTGGCGGCTTCGATCGAGCTCAAGGTGATGGTGCCTGCGCCACCGGTAAATATGAGTGAAGCATTGGTGAGCACGACATTCCCGGCGACGGTGGCTTCGACCGAATCGTTGTTAGCGCCGCCATTAAGCGAAATAGCGCCGGCGGTCCATTTCGAGACGTCGAACGCATTTGCCCCCGCGCCGCCGGTCAAGCTCAGCGATTCGATATTGGCGAGTTGATCGAATTCTTCGAGGCCGGCAGCGGGAGCGATATCGATTCCCAGGCTTGAATTGAGCGCGATGAAACGGATGGCATTGCGCGTTTCTGTAAGTTTATCCACGCCGGCGCCTCCATCGATGAGGTCGTTCGATCCATTGCCGGTGAGCGTGTCATCGTTGTCACCACCACTCAATGCATCGGGTCCCAAACCTCCAATGAGAATGTCGTCACCGCCGGCGCCGCTTAGAATGGTGACGCCCGAGAACGTTTCCGCATTGATGGTGTTGGCGCTCGGACCGCCGGTGAGCACGGCGCGTTCGATGGAAACAAGCGTGATGGCGCTGGCGCCAATGGTCAGGCCGGTGTCGGTGAGGGTGAAATTCGTGTCGCGCGCGACAATGACCGAATCAACTCGGCCTGCGCCGTCGATGCGTCCGGTGCCGGTCCAGCCGGAGAGATCGAAGGTGTTCGCGGTGCGCGAGCCGCCGGTGAGGCGCGCCACTTCGATATTTGCGAGCGTGTCCACATGCCCGCTTCCGCGCGTGAGGCTGCCATCGGTCAGCACGAAATTCGTGTCTTCCGTTTCGTCAATGGTATCAGTGCCGGTACCGCCATCGAGGTTGTCGTTGCCCGCGCCACCATCTAGAAAATCATCGTTGCCGCGGCCTTCGATGAGATCAATGCCGGTACCGCCATGAATGCGATTGGCGAAACTGTTGCCACGGAGTGTATCGCCGAGGGCGCCGCCGATGACATTTTCAATTTCGCCTTCGCCACCGCCGGAATCCTGCACGACGAGATTGAGCCGGGCATTGACCGATTGAAGCGAGGTGATGGCGAGGTCGAGATTGATGGACAGGCCGGACGTGGCCGAGAAATCGAGCGTGTCAGTTCCTTCGCCCACGTTTTCCACGATGGTTTCGGTTTCGGTGCCCGAGAGAAGGTCGGTGTCAAAAGCGTAGGTTTCATTGCCCGCGCCGCCCGCGAGGCGATCGGCGCCCGGCCCTCCGAGCAGCAAATTATCGAGCGCATTGCCGGTCAGATCGTCATCGCCGGAACCGCCCGTGACTGCTTCGATGAGATCGGCCAGGAACAACACAAGATTCAGGTGCACCGATTGCGATGCGGGCGCGAGGATCGAGAGATCGATGACAACGGGATTGCTGCTCGAGGAGAAATCCAGCAGGTCAAACCCGCCATTGCCAATCACCGTGTCGGTGCCGAGGTTCGAGTCGATATCGAAAACAAACGTGTCATCTGCCGAACCGCCGATGAGAATGTCGTCGCCGCCTTCACCGATGAGCGTGACCGGGCGGGAGAATCCGGAAGCGTCGAGGGCGTTATTTCCATTTTCACCGTTGAGCGTGACTTTTTCGATGCTGCCCAAGTGATACGTGGCGCCGCTGGCGAGGCTGATCGACGCGTCTTTGAAGAATCCTTCCAGGAAAGCGAAGAAGGCGCCTTCGAGGAGCGTGGCATCGCGCAAGAGCATGTCGGTGTTATTGCGGACGAGCAGCGCATCTTTGCCTCCATCGCCATAGAGAATGGCCGAGCCATCCCAATCCTGGATGTCGAAAGTATTGTCGAGCGCACCTCCAAAAAGTTTAGCCATTTCAATGTTCAACAAGGTGAATGTGCTCAACGCGGGCGGCGAACCGTCGCTGTGCACGAGCGTTGCGCTGGCCGGCCCGGTGGTCGTCAGAATCAGCTCAGGCACATCCCGCCGTGATTCCACCGCATCGGTGCCATGTCCGCCATTGATGTGATCGTCATCGAGTTCCGCCCAGATTTCGTCATCTCCCAAATCTCCCAGAACGCGATCCTGTCCTTCGTTTCCGGCGAGCAGGTCATCCCCAAGTTGCCCATGAATGAAATCGGGGCCGTCGCCGCCGTGGATGATGTCTTTGCCCGGCCCGGCGGAGTAAACGATCGTTCCGAGGCTGGCGGGATTGGCCTGCACAACCGGAGGCGGCACATGCCCGGAATCGCCGAGCACAATGTCCCAATCTTTTCCGCCGAGAATGTAATCGTCATCGGTAATGCCTCCCGCGCCGCGCGTGTAAATGTTGACGATGGCGGTGTCGAGCGGACGCCCGGTGGCATCACGCATTTCGAGTTCGAACGTCAGGTTTTCGCAAAAGCCGATGGAACCGGTTTCGATGATCGGAATCGTGAGGGTCTTTACCGTTTCGCCCGGCGCAAAGTAAAGGATGGCGGCTACGGACATGTAATGCACTCCTTCGAGCGCGGCATTGGCTCCGGTGCCATCCATCGTGCGAATGACTACGGACCGCCCTTCAAAGGAAGCGCCGCGAACGATGACAATGCTGACGTAGCCGTCCGATTCGGCGACGCTAAAGGTGGGATCATCAAATTCGAAGCTCCCCGATCCGGAGGCGGGCTCGAGATCCGCCGGACGCAACCCGGCATCAACTTGTGTTTCACTTGGATCGGCTTCGCTGAGATGAATTCCAACCGTGCGTCCGCCATTGACCGCGTCGCTGTCCTGCGTCTCGGCGCCGATGCCTGGACTGACAAAGGTGAAATTGTCGGGCAGAAGGAACTCGATGACGTATTCGCTCGGTGAACCATCCTCGTTCAGGAACAAACCGGTGAAAGTGTAGGTGCCGGTCGTCACAACCAGCGAATTGACCGGGTTGCCGTCGCAATCGAAAAGATTGACCAGCACTTCTCCTGTGAAGAGCGGGTCGGTTCCGTCCTGGCGATGATTGTTGTTCAAGTCGAGCCAGATTTGGCCGCTGATAGATCCGCCGGCGTTGAGGCCGCTGGTGTCCACACCGAAGATCGGGCCTTCGTCGTAAACATTGTGCAGCGTGTCAGGATCACCCGGTGGATCGGTCACGACAATCACGTCCGCGTCGTAATTGCCCTGATTGATCGGCGCGTTTGCATCCGTCGCCGTCATCCAATGGCCGCCCACCACGTGATCGTCACCCGCGCCAGCGTCGATGTAATCGTCGTGCGGTCCGCCGAAGATCGTGTCGTCGGTTCCACCGCGGCCCGTGTCATCGCTTTCCGCGGGGGCATCGAAGCTCAGGCTGACTTTGTAGCCGACCGGTTCAAATGGAGAGATGCCGGCAGCGCCGAGAAACTCGACATTCTGATTTTCATTATCGGTGGTGGTTTCGTAGGTGCCGGTACCCAGGAAGAATGGCAGCGCTTTGTGCGGCGAGGTCACGGTATCGCCCTGCACCAGAATCCCCACTTGTCCGAGCAACACCGTCTGCGTGAAAATGCCTTTGTTCATTCCCACCGTTTGCGTCGTAACGGTCTGCGTCCTTTGCGCGCCGTCTTCCATCCAGGTGACGGTCACACTGACGTCGTTGATGCCGCTTTCATTGAAGTCTTTAAACCCATTGCCATTGGCGTCGTAGAAGACTTGCCCTTCCACCGGGACGCCGTCGTCGTCGAAAATTCTGGCCACGGCGACGCTGTCGTTTGGCGCGAGCGTGGCGCGCTGCGGATTCGAGAGGCGCACCACGAATTTTTCCGTCGGTTCGGCGACCGTGTCCTCGCGCACCGGAATGGGGATGGTCGTGAAGTTCATTCCTGCGGGGATGAGGCCGACGAGATCGGTATGGGTGTAATCCGACCCGGCGCGGGCCGTGAATTCCGCGGTGGTATAACGGAACTGAACGCCGCCGGGAGGCGCCAGCGCTCCGTCTTTCAAGCTGACTTTGAAAAAGCGATCGGTGTGGCCGCCGCCGCTGCCTTCCTTGATGCCGTAGATGGAAATTCCCCACCAGCCGAAGAAGGTCGGCGGCTCAATCTTCAATGCGGGCACATCTTCATCCAGGATGGTGAGCGTCGCTTGATTGGGATGACTGTCGAGCGGCCGTCCCGTGGGATCGCGCAGGAACAAAAGCACGGTTTCATTATTCTCCGCCAGCGCATCGGCGTGGATCGGGACGAGAACGGTTTTTTGATATTCGTGGTGGCCAAAGACGACGAGCCGGCGGAAGACCGCCGAATAATCCAAGCCGGCCGTGGCCGTGCCGTTGGTGGTGTAAAACACCGCCACCGCGCGCGAGCTGCCTTCAGCACGGATGAGCGTGATGACCGCGTGAGTTGTTCCGGTGGACGGCTCCTGAACAAAATATTCGCTGTCGCTGAACCGGATGTTGAACGGACCGTAATCGACATTGGCCGCAGTGTCGTCATTTTCGATCACCACCGTGGCGTGATTATTCTCCGTGGCCGGATTGGCAGCGATTCTGGCGTTGACTGCGCTCAGGAGGTTTACATGGAAATGTTCGTCCAGCTCGATGCTGTTATCCCCGAACACTTCAACTGTGAATTGTTTCGTCGTTTGGTTCGGTTCAAAGACGAGCTGCAGTTTGTGATCGGCCCGATCGGCGCGCGGCGTGGCTTCGTAATCCGGCAAGTCCTCGGTCTGTCCTGAGTAAACCGATTCCACCGCGGTGTCCGGAGAAGTGGCGTAAGTCACCGTGACCGTCTTTCCGCTGCGGCGAGAGAGTGTGACTTCGAACGTCACGTAAGTGGAAACGTCGTGTCCTTCGACTACATGGGTCACAAATTTTTCCGGTGGCAATGGGCCGCCGTCATCCGGATCGAACGGCATCAGCGGCGCGATCGACACGCTCACTTCGTCGTCATCGTCTTCGATGATTCCGTAGCCGCGATCATCGGCGATGAGCGCATATTGCGCGTTGGACAGAGTGACAAAGAACGACTCCGAAGGTTCATCGAGCCGCGTGCCCATCGGCCCTTCGTCGTCAAAAACCTGCACGGAAATCGTCTGCCGGGTTTCGCCCGGTTCGAATCGCACGGTGCCGCTGCTGATTTGGAAATCGGCATCGGGAAATCCGGATGGCGTGGCGGCATCGGCCAGCGGCAATCCATTGAAATGAATGGCCGCATCCGTCTGCCAGCTCACCTCGATCGGCAAATAGCTCGGATTGGTGAGCGTCACTACAAACAACGCATCCGTATCTTCTTCGTAAATGGGTTTCTTGTGATCGCCAGTTTCATATCCGACGGGAGACGGCACGAAATCGAGAATCTGAATTTGCGGAATCGGATCGTCGTTCAAGATAGTGCCATTCACGGCCGGCGCCGCGGGCAGAAGCACGCCGGCGGACGGGTTCGAAAGCGTGACCACAAATTGTTCGTGCTCCTCGTATTTCACGTCGGCGTTCACTGGCACCACAATTTGGGCGCTCAAGGTGCCCGGGCCAAACTCGAGCGTGCCCGAGGTCGAAACATAATCACCATCACTGGCGCGCGCCGAACCATCGCTCGTGGTGTAGTCCACCGTCACCGGAACAAGCTGCGGTCCCGAGAGCGTGACCGTAAAAACGAGACTGGCCTGGCCGGTATTGCCCTCGGCCACGGAGATCTCTGAAATCGACAGCCGCGGATCGCCTTTATAGCCGGCCGTGACATTCGCTTCCGTTTCGTTATAGCCGAGATTGAAAACGCCCGTGCGCCCAGTGCCATCGACATCACTGTCAATGCCCGAAGCCTCGGCTTCATTGGCCGGGTTATCCGAAACAAACGTCAGCCCCGTTACGGCCGAAAAGACCATGTAATAATTGTTCGGATCGAGTCCGGTGAACACAAACGTGCCGTCAGATTCGGTCTTTTCCGTGGCGATTAACGTGTTGTCGCTTTGTTTCCGAAGTTCGACCGTCACTCCGCCAAAACCGGTTTCCTCCTCGTCACGCGTTCCGTCCATGTCGTTGTCGAACCAGACGCTGGCGCGGATCTCAATACCGGTATCGCGGTCACCCGTGCGGCCCATGGCATCGTCGCCAAAAATCTTGTCCTGACCGCGCCCGCCATCGAAAAAGTCATTGTGATCCTCCTCGATCAATTCGGTTTCGCCTTTCACGAAGAAATTGCCGCCATAAAGGAAATCATCGCCATCGCCGCCGAAGAGGACGTCCACATTTCCGCCGCCGATGAGGAAGTCGTTGCCGGTGCCGGACAGGCCAACGAGTTCGATGCCGCCGGTGGCGATGTTGGCGACGGCGGCATTGATCGCGGCCAAATTGGCGAAAGTGGGAGCGGCGCCGGCGATGGTGCTGACGTTATCACCGATGAGGAGATCGACACCTCCATGGCCGTAGGCTTTGTCGTTGTTTTCGCCGCCGATGAGAATGTCATTATCGCTGCTGCCGAACAATTGGTCTTCCCCATCACCGCCCAGGAGCAAATCATGACCCCGGCTGCCTCGCAGAATGTCGGCGCCCGCGCCACCGGAAACGAAATCATCACCTTCCTGGCCATCGAGATTGTCGTTGCCGTCACCACCTTCAATCTCATCATTGCCCGCCCCGCTCTCGACGATGGTATCCGCGCCATCGTCGCCAAAGAGATGATCGGCTTCGGGCGTTCCCGTGATGGTATCATTGCCCGCTCCGCCATGAATGACGATGGAAACGCTGCCGCCGAGGAGGATGTCATTGCCGGCATCTCCGAAAATCTCGACGTTCATCGCTCCGCTGTCCGAACTGGCGGTGATGGTGTCGTTGCCGTCGCCGCCTCGCGCGATTGATCCCGCGCCATCGCTCAGATAAATGGTGTCGTTGCCAACGCCGCCGTTGACTTCGGCATCGACGAGCACGTCGCGCAGGTCGATGACATCGTCGCCCTGGCCGGCATCCTCGACGTAAATCTTGGTGACGCCCTCGAAGGTTTGCTTCCAGCTACCCCATTGCACTTCCACCTTTTCGCTCGCGCTGGTGCCGTCGAGATGTTTGACGATGAAAGTTTCAGCGGTGTCGTTAGTGTCGATTTCGAGGCGGTCTTCGGCATCGACGCCCATGTGCAAGCGCAGGACGCCGGATCCATCTTTCGAAGCGAGCACCGGTTCAGGGCAGGTAATGTCGAACTCGAACAAGGTGATTTCGGCAAAGCGCCAGGTCTTGTCGATGCTGAAGAAGAACAGGTCGATACGCAGGAAAGCTTCCAGGAACAAACCCATTTCGCCATGAATGTCGAAGATGCAACGCGGATCGAGTTGCGCGTTGGCGATCAGTTCGCTGATGCGCACTTTGCCATCGTCATTCACGTCGTTGAGATCGAATTGAATGGTGGCAAAGATGCCGCCGGTGACCCCGGCTTCGACGATGAGCAGATTGATGGAAGCGCCGGCGAATATTTCGCCGCGCAATTCGAGTTCGGGCCGCTCGTTGCCATTGGCGTCGAAATCGATGATGTAAAAGCCGTCGAACAGATCGAGGACATTTTTCTCGGTGGAAGCGATAAATTTCTGGATGCCAAAGGTGTCGTATCCGAAGCCGATGTCGATTTTGGCGCCGATGGTGCCGCCGAAGTGGGCATAGAGCGGCGGGTAGATGGGAATCTTTTGGGTGTAAGTGAATTCGAAGCGGAAGGTGGGCATGCGCCATTCAATCAGCCGGACCGAACCGCCGGTAAAGAGGTTGAAGAGCTCGGCTGGATTCTGGAACACGGGAATGCTGAAATTGTTCAGGCTATCGACACTGCTGGCGAAGCCGGAAACCTGATTCATGTAAGTCGAACTGGTGCCCGGCCCGGTGGTGGCTTGCGAAAGCGCCTGCGAAAAACTGCTCGATCCGAGTTGATCGAGCACCTGAATTTGCGTGCGGTTCCCGTTGGCATCCTCGCCCAAACTGAAGGAGCCGAACGGAATCAGAATGGTTCCGGTGCCGGTCGGAATGCTGTTGATGATTTGAATCACTTCAATCACCGCGTCGATAAAATCGCGCGTGGACGAATCGAGAATTCCGAACGCTTCCGCCAGATCGAGCAAAGTGATGGTTTCACCGGCCAGATCGGAGAGGACCGGCAAACGCGCCGTGGCGATTTCAATGATCGGATCGAGCGGCTCGGTAATCTTCCGGATTTCGCGCAGGACGGGATCAAGAAAATCGGAGATGAACGTTCCGAGATCGAGCGCGATGTCGGTAAACTGAATGTCGGGCGCGCCCGCTCCGTTCTCGAGATCCCATCGCCAGTCGAGATGAAATTCTCCCACGACTCTTGGGAAGGCCGTGTTCCCGCCGAAACTCGCCGCAAAATCCAGGTTCAGATCCGCCTCCGCTTCAAGCCCGGCCTCGAAAATATCATCGAATCCCGTGCCGCTCGAAGCGATCTCCGCAAACGTGAGTTTGCCATCGTTGTTCGGATCTTTGAGGTTGACCACGAATTGGCCGGTAAAGGAGCTCGGATCTTCCGGATCGTCGCTCACCTGCAACTGCAGGAAGAGCAGTTCGCCCGTCAAGGTCAGCGCCGGAATGGTGGCTTCAAAGAAAACGCGCAACTCGGGATCCGAAGCGCCCGCCGAGGAATCGAAATAAAAACCGTCTTCCTTGTTGAGCCCGAATCCAAACTTCAGATCGAAACCGATCGAGACATTCACATTGCCATCGATGGCAAGGCCGAATCCCGGCACGCCAATGTCGAAGTCGATCGGATTCTCGCTGGTGTCCACGAGGGCGACGGTCTTCTTGAGGCGCAGGTTGACGACGAGGCCTTCATTG
>JBFMDG010000129.1:0-12796 GCA_040754135.1 Verrucomicrobiota bacterium | reverse complement strand
GGACTGGCCCATGTACCGCGGCGGCCAGGGCCTCCTCGGCGTCGCTCCCGGACCATTGCCCAATTCACTCTCCCTGCTCTGGACCTACAAAACCGAGGGACCGGTGAAATCCTCCGCCGCCATCGCCAACGGACGCGTCTTCGTCGGATCGGACGACGGTTACCTCCACGCCATTGATTTTCAATCGGGCCAGAAAATCTGGACCTTCAAAACCGCCGGCCCCATCGAATCGTCGCCGCTCGTGCTCGATGGCAAAGTTTTCATCGGATCTTCCGACGCATTCGTTTATGCGGTGGAGGCGGCGACGGGAAAGCTCGCGTGGAAGTATGAAACGGGCGACAAGATTTTGGGCGCTCCGAACTGGGTTGCCGCTCCGAGTGGCGGAGCGCCGTGGGTGTTGGTGGGCAGTTACGATTACAAACTGCATTGCCTCGACAGCGCCTCCGGAAAAACGAACTGGGTTTACGAGACCGGCAATTACATTAATGGTTCTCCCGCGATTGCCGAGGGCAAGACCATGTTCGGCGGCTGCGACACCTTGCTCCATGTGGTGTCGCTGGGGAGAGGCGAAAAGCTCAAGGAAATCGAGGCCGGCGCGCCCATCGCCGGGTCCGGCGCGGTGGAAGGGGCGCGCGTGTTCATCGGCCATTACGAGAATGAATTCCTCTGCATCGATATTGCCGAAGGAAAGATTGCCTGGACGTACAAAGACCGGCCTTTTCCGTTTTTTTCATCGCCAGCCGTTGGCGCGGACCGGCTGGTTTTTGGCGGACGCGATAAACGAGTGCATTGCGTCCGGAAAAGCGATGGGGAGCCGCTCTGGACCTTTGCCACGCGCGGCAAGGTGGATAGTTCGCCGGTGATTTGTGACGGAAAGGTGGTGGTCGGCTCGGACGACGGCCGGCTTTACCTGATTGCCCTCGCCGATGGCAAGGAATTGTGGAACTACGAGATCGGCCAGGAAGTGAGCGCTTCCCCGGCGATCGTTTCCGGAAAAATCATCATCGGATCACACGATGGCAACGTCTATTGCTTCGGTCCGAAACCAAAATAACCGAGCGCGCACGCCTGCATTTTGAATTTTAAAGTTTGAATGGAAAAATGATTTTTGAATTTCAACCCGGTCGAGATTTCCTCTCATGAGCATTGTCACTGAAACTTCCCGAACCGCCGCGCCTCCGATGCAGAAGGAGACGACAGTGGGCAATTATTTTGTTTCCAATTATCCGCCGTTCTCTTTCTGGAAGCCGGAGTGCGTTGGGGAAGTCGAGGCGGCCATGATGCGACCGCCCAAACCGGGCACGCCACTCGGCATCTACTTGCACATCCCGTTTTGCCGCAAACGCTGTCACTTCTGTTATTTCAAGGTGTACACCGATAAAGACTCCGCGGCCATTCGCGGATATATCGAAGCGGCATTGAAGGAATTGCGGGTGTATGCCGGAAAGCCGTTCATCGGCGATCGCAAACCGAATTTCGTTTATTTCGGGGGCGGCACGCCCTCGTATCTTTCGGTCGATCAATTGCGCCATCTCACCGACGGAATGAAGGCACTCCTGCCCTGGGATGAAGTCGAGGAGGTCACCTTTGAATGTGAACCGGGAACGCTCACCGATCACAAGCTCAAGGCGATTCGCGAACTGGGGGTGACGCGCCTTAGTCTCGGCGTGGAGAATTTCGACGATCACATTCTCGAGATCAACGGCCGCGCGCATCACAGCAAGGAAATCGCCCGGGCCTACCATTACGCGCGCGAAGTCGGATTTCCACAAATCAACATCGATTTGATCGCCGGCATGGTCGAGGAAACGGAAGCGAACTGGAAGGAGTGCGTGCGCAAGACCATCGAGATGGGGCCGGACAGCGTCACCATTTACGAGATGGAAATTCCCTACAACACGACCATCTACAAGCAGATGAAAGCGGAAGGGAAACTGGTGGCGCCGGTGGCGGATTGGGAGACGAAGCGGCGCTGGGTCGATTACGCGTTTAACGAACTCGAACGCGTCGGTTACAAAGTGGCCAGCGCTTACACCGCGGTCCGCGATCCGCAGCGCACAAAATTCATTTATCGCGATCGGCTCTGGGCCGGCGCCGATTTGTTGTCGCTGGGCGTGGCCTCCTTCGGACATATCGGCGGCACGCATTATCAGAATCATCACGAGTTTGATCCGTATGTGACGAAAGTGAATGCGGGTAAATTGCCGATTTACCGGGCATTGACGCCGACGGCGGACGAGCGGTTGATTCGAGAATTCATTTTGCAGATGAAGCTGGGGCATTTGAGTCTGGGATATTTCAAAAGCAAATTTGGCGTTGACCCGGAGCAGCGTTTTGCCGAACCGCTGCAACGCCTCAAGGATTGGGGTTTTCTGACGGTGCAAGGCGATGAAGTGCGGTTAAACCGCGAAGCCATGCTTCAAGTGGACCGCCTTTTGCACGAGTTCTTTTTGCCCGAACATCGGACCGCTCGATATGCCTGAAAAAATGAAACCGGGAAAATCCGCGCGCTCGAACACGCCGCCAGGCCTCCGCCCGGCGCCGGTGTCGCCGCTGCTGCATCCGCTGGACGATTTTTACATGCAAGCGGGCCTGGATTTGCCGGCGATCGAAATGATTCGCGGCGACGAGGTGCCGGAACCGTATCGGACATTGCTGGTGCACAACAATGACATGACGCCGACGCTCGAACAATTTTTCCGCGCGGCCATTCATCTCGAAGTGCTGCGGCGCCAGCAACGCGACGATTTTTATTATCGCGAAGTGATTCTGAAGCTCGACGGCAGCGAACGCCCGGTCGAGTTCGGGGCGATAAAGATCAATCTGGCGTTATTTCCTCCGGTGGCGCGGCGGCAGATTCTCGAGGAACGCCTGCCGCTCGGGCATATCCTGGCGGAGAATGGCATCGATCACGCCAGCCGGCCGAAAGCATTTCTGCGGCTCGAGTCGGATGCGTTCATCAATCAGGCGCTGCAACTTCCTGCTTCCGCTGTTCTCCATGGCCGCCGCAATACGTTGCTCGATCCCGTGCAAAGGTCGCTCGCTGAAATTGTCGAAGTCCTGCCGCTCATTTCCAACACCCAGTTTGATTCCGATTGATTCATGATTGCCTCTCCTTCCACTGAGAAAACTGAGAACACCTGCGATGTTGTCATTATCGGCGGCGGCCCGGCCGGATCCGCTGCCGGCACGGTCCTGGCCCAACTAGGTCATCGTGTGTTGATTTTGGAACGCGAAAAATTTCCCCGCTATCACATCGGGGAATCGCTCCTGCCGTTTACATTTCAACCGCTGCAACGGCTCGGCCTCGTCGAGCAGATGCGCGCCTCCGCCTTCGTGAAGAAGTACAGCGTGCAGTTTGTTTCTCCTTCCGGCAAAGCCTCACAACCCTTTTATTTTTTTACACGCTACGATCGCGATACGGTGGCCCAAACGTGGCAAGTCTTGCGTTCGGAGTTTGACGTGATGCTGCTCGAGAACGCGCGGAAGAACGGCGCCACGATTCTCGAAGAAACAACCGTCACCGAATTGCTGCGCGAAAACGGCCGCGTCGTGGGCGTGCGTGCGCAATCACGCCTGGGACCGGCCGTCGAGTACCGCGCTCGCATGACGCTCGATTGTTCCGGCCGGGAAGCTTTCAGCGCCGTGCGCAACGGCTGGCGCCTGGGCGATCCCGAATTGCACAAGGTCGCGGTTTGGACTTATTACGTCGGCGCCAAACGCGATGAAGGCATCGATGCCGGCGCCACCACCGTCGCCTTCGTGCCGGAGAAAGGCTGGTTCTGGTACATCCCGCTCCACAACGACATCGTGAGCGTCGGGGTTGTGGCCGAACCGAAATATTTGACGCGCGACGGCCTGAAAAATCCTGAGAAGATTTTCCTGCGCGAGGTCGAGCAGAATCTTTGGATCAAGGAGCACCTGGCTTGCGGACGGCAAACGGGGCAATACTACATCACGGGAGAATACTCCTTTCACTCGCGTTATTGCGGTGAGGAGGGCCTGTTGCTGGTGGGTGACGCTTTTTGTTTTCTCGATCCGGTTTTTTCCTCGGGGCTCATGCTGGCCTTGAAGAGCGGCGTGATGGCGGCGGACGCGGTCCATGAAGCATGGCAGGCCGGCGACCTTTCACCCAGGCGCTTCGAATCGTATGCGCGCACGCTGCGCCAGGGGATCGAGAACATGCGCAAACTGGTTTACGCTTTTTACAATCCAAACTTCAGCTTCCGGGAATTGACCGACAAGTACCCCGAGCTTGCCGGCGACGTGACCGATTGCTTGAGCGGCGATGTGAATAAGGATTTCTCGAGGCTTTGGAAGGCGATCGAGGAATTCGCTCCCGTGCCCGATTCGCTGCCGGTAGGCATGCCGCTTTTGCATGAACCCGACTGATCTGGATGGGATAAAATCGATGTGGGCCGGCAATGGCCACACGTGACACCGGTAGTACATGTGATACAAGTTGGGTCGAGATGATCTTTGCGTCGGCGGCAGAACAGTCGTTAGACATGTCGAGGAAAGTTCGAATTTTTCTTGCGTTGATGTTGGCCATCTTTGCTTTTGGGATGTTCGCCCGGCCGTTTTGGCCGCTGATGAAGTTTACCGTGCAGGAGCGACTGAATCGCATACCGTTCGACGAACAGCTTTGGAAACAGAATCCGCGTTCAAAGAGTGAGTGGGCTCGCACAGGCAAACTTCCGATCCGCATCCGTATGGTGGACCATTTGCTGGCTACGTATGATTTCAAAGGCCAAACCAGAAGCGAAGTGATCGAACGACTCGGTGAACCCGACCAAACAGAATATTTCAGGAACGAATGGGATTGGGTCTATTGGCTCGGTCCTGGCCGCGCCGGCAATGCCATTGGCGATTCAGAATGGCTGGTGTTTCGCTTCGACACGGCAGGCACCGTGGGTGATTGTCGAATCGTTCATGATTGACGCGTTTGCCCTGTGAACATCGTCCAGATCACTCCCGGCGCCGGTGGCATGTTCTGTGGGAATTGTTTTCGGGACAATGCGCTGGTGGCGGCGTTGCGCAAGCTGGGCCATGAAACGTTGCTCGTGCCGCTCTATCTGCCGATGACGTTGGAGGAGGCGGACCAAAGCGCGGGCACACCCATTTTCTACAGCGGGATCAACGTTTACCTCGAACAAAAGATTCCCGCCTTCAGCCGGGCGCCGGCCTTTCTCCGCCGCTGGCTGGCCTCACCCGCCCTCTTGAAATGGGCGGCCGGTCGCGCCGCAAAAACACGGGCGCAAGATGTGGGCGACCTGACCGTGTCCATGTTGCGGGGCGAAGAAGGACGGCAGGCGGCGGAACTCGATGAATTGATCGCGTGGCTGAAAAAAGGGCCGCGGCCGGATGTCATCAGCCTTTCCAATTCGATGCTTGCCGGACTGGCGCGAAAGCTTCGCCGCGAGTTGGGGGCTCCCGTAGTTTGCATGTTCCAGGGCGAGGACACTTTTCTGGATGGATTGCCGCGAGTTCAACGCGAGGAGGCCTGGCGCGTTTTGAGTGAACGGGCTGCGGATGTGGATTTGTTTGTGGCTCCGAGTCATTATTTCGCCGATTTGATGAGCAAAAAACTAGGGCTGGCGCCGGATCGCGTGCGTGTGATTTACAATGGGATCAATCTCGATGGTTTTTTCCCGGCCAGCGCCATTCCCGATCCGCCGGTGATCGGTTATTTTGCGCGCATGTGCCGCGAGAAAGGGCTGGACACTTTGATCGAGGCGTTCATTCAACTCAAGCATCGCAACAAGATTCCGGGCGTGAAACTGAAGATTGGCGGAGGCATGGGCCCCTCGGATGCGCCTTTCGTCGAACAATTGAAGTCGCGTCTGACCACCGCCGGCCTCGTTCAGGACGTTGAATTCTTTCCCAACCTCGACCGGATCACGAAGCAGGAATTGTATCGCACATTCACGGTATTTTCGGTGCCGGCGCTCTATGGCGAAGCGTTCGGGTTGTATCTGGTTGAAGCCTGGGCCAGCGGCGTGCCGGTCGTCCAACCGCGCCATGCCTCATTCCCCGAATTGATTCAGGCGACTGGCGCCGGGTTGTTGTGTGAGGCGGGTTCTCCGGCGGCCCTCGCCGAAAATATCGAACGCCTGCTCCTCAATCCGGATCGCCTCGCCGCCATGCGCGAATCCGGCCGAAAAGCTGTCGTTCAGGATTTCAGCATCGAGCGCATGACGCAGAAACTCGTCGAGCTTTTCCGCGAACTCACCCGTCCCGCGGCCGAACCATCCGCTCGGCACCAACTCAACCCGCAAGCCCGGTAATGCCTTACGAATTCAAAATCACGCGCCGCGTCGAGTTCTCCGAAACAGACATGGCCGGCATCGTTCATTACTCGAATTTTTTCCGCTACATGGAATCGGCCGAGCACGCCTTTTTTCGTTCCCTCGGCTTTTCCGTGGTCACGCACATGACCGATCCGCCGGTCGGCTGGCCGCGTGTTCACGCCAAATGCGATTTCAAACAACCGCTCCGGTTCGAGGACGAGTTTGAAATTCACATGCTCGTCAGCGAAAAAAAATCGAAGGCGCTCAGCTACCTCTTTCGCTTCCGCAAACGCACAGGCTCAGAAATGGTCGAAGTGGCGCGCGGCCTGTTGACCGTGGTTTGCGTCACGCGCGATGCCCAAGGCAAAATGTCGGCCGCGAATATTCCCAAAGCACTGGCAGACCAGATCGAAGTGGCACCGGCGGAATTGCTGGCTTGAGCGGGGTGGAGCGGGGTGGAGAGTTAAAAAGTTGAAAAGTTGAAAAGTTGAAGGGTTGAAGGGTTGCTGCCGTGGCGTTGTGGCTGGAGATTGGATTTGCGGAGACTGGACACTGGCACATTGCACCGTCTAGAATAGGATTCAGGCAGCCACGCTCCGTCCTACCTCTCTTCAACCCTTCAACCTTTCACCCCTTCAACCTTTCACCCCTTCAACTCCTCCAGGCTCCCCCTCATGGCGGGCGGGCGAAGGTCCGCCAGCGGATGACTTTGCCCTCTTTGAAGACGATCTCGGCGCGGACGTAATGGCGTGGGAAATATTCCGTCTCGAGATGACGTTCGAGAAAAGTGGTGCCGTCCTGGGCAATTTCGCGGAAGGTCCAGAAGCGCGATTCCTCCATCCATTGCCCGTGGTAAATCCAGGTCGTCTCATGTCCCTGTTCGCTTTCGCTTTCGAGTTTTTCGGAGGGCGGACCCCAGGCGATGTAAACCGCGTCCGCGTTCATGCCGACCTTGATCTGGCCTTTATCGACGAGTTCTTTTTGCTCAGGCGAGAGCGACTGATAGGAGGCGAGCCGTTCGGCGCGCCGCGATTCGACGCTCGATGTTTGGCAGCCCGCGAGGAGGAGGCAGAGCAAAGGGAGAACGGACCATTTCACAGTTTTTCAGACGATGTTGAGGTTGCGATATTCAGACTCGACCTATCGGTGACAATATACAACCGGTTCGACGGCCGCGCGCCCGTGTTCTGGTCATCTCAGCGGATAATCGCATTGAAGTCCAGTTCCTCGATGCCTAAACTCCGCCGATATGATCGCTGAGAATTCGAATCAGCCCGGGATGACCTGGCTTTTGTTTGCGTTATTGACAGTGGTGTCGTGGGGTGTTTACGGCGTATTTCTTCACACCGGCCAGGTGGCCATGGGCGATCCGATCAACGGACGGTACAAAGCTTTTCTTTTCGTGGGCATCGCTTATTTCCTGACGGCGGTGCTGGCGCCATTGGGATTGCTCCTGGCCAAAGGCGCCGCATTCAGCGGGTACACTCCTAGAGGTATGTGGTGGTCTTTGATCGCGGGAATTGTTGGCGCAATTGGAGCGTTCGGCGTGCTGCTGGCCTTCGGCGCCAAAGGCACGCCCGCTGTCGTCATGTCGATCATTTTTGCCGGCGCGCCGGTGGTGAATGCGCTGTATTCGCTCTGGCTTCATCCTCCGGCCGGTGGCTGGGGGAATGTGAAACCGCAATTTTATCTCGGGATCGTCCTGGCGGCGCTGGGCGGATGCTTGGTTACGTTTTACAAACCGACGCCCGCTGCCAAACCCAAGCCAGCGATGTCGGCCGCGGCTCCCGATGCTTCAAGCAATCGCTGATTGCAATGACGGCTGCAATCAGTTTTCCAGACCGCGCCGCCATCCGATCGCAGCAATGGAACGCCCTGCAGCAACTGGTGCGTGCGCTGGTTCCTTCCAATGCTTTTTACACGCGCAAAATCAGGCAGGCCGGCCTGGAAGAATCCATTGCCACGCCCGCTGAATTTTCACGGCTCGAATTCACGACGAAACCGGAAATCGCTAAGGACCAAAGCGATCACCCTCCGTACGGATCCAACCTCACCTTTCCCATCGAGCGCTACACGCGTTTTCACCAGACGAGCGGAACGACCGGCGCACCCATCCGCTGGCTCGATACGCCCGCAAGCTGGGATTGGATGGTCGAGAGCTGGCGCAAGATTTTCCTGGCGGCCGGAGTGACGCCGTACGATCGCGTCCTGTTTACCTTTTCATTCGGTCCGTTCATCGGCTTTTGGCTGGCCTTCGAAGCAGCTCAACGCATCGGCTGCCTCTGCCTGCCAGGCGGCGGCTTGAGCAGCTCGGCGCGTTTGAAATTGATGATCGAGAATGAAGCCACGGTGCTGTGTTGCACCCCAACTTACGCGCTCCGTCTGGCGGAAGTGGCGCGCGCGGATGGACTCGACATGTCGCGCTTGCGGCTGCGCACCATTTTAGTCGCCGGTGAGCCGGGGGGTAGCGTGCCCGCCACACGCGCTCGCATCGAAAGTCTTTGGCCCAGGGCGCGGATTTTCGATCATCACGGCATGACGGAAACCGGTCCGGTCACGCACGAGTGCCCGAATCGTCCCGGAAGGTTGCACGTCATCGAATCGGCCTACCTGGCCGAAGTGCTCGACCCGAAAACCAACGAACCCACACTGCCCGGCCACACTGGAGAATTGATTCTGACAACGCTTGGCCGGATCGGATCACCCTTGCTGCGCTACCGCACGGGCGACCTGGTGCGGCCCGGGACGGATCTGACCGATACGCAACCGGCTCGACCGTGCGACTGCGGGCGATTTGATCTGGCGCTCGATGGCGGGATTCTCGGGCGCGTCGATGACATGATCATTGTGCGGGGCGTCAACCTCTTTCCGTCGGCCGTTGAAGATGTCATTCGGTCGGTCGCTGAAATTGTGGAGTTTCAGGTCGTTGTCACGCCCTCCGCAACCGGAACGGAGCTATCGGTGCAAATCGAGGCGGCGCCGGGCTGTTCGCAAACATCCGAACTGGCGCGTGGATTGGAAAAAAGATTTCAAGACCACTTCGCCTTGCGCATTCCGGTGACCGCTGTCTCCTCAGGGACTTTGCCACGCTTCGAAATGAAGGCGAAACGCTGGATCAAGAAAACCGGGGGAAAGGATATCTGAACCCCGATGAGAGCGCGGATTGGTTACCGATGCACTGCGCGATAGAAACGCAAACGGCTCTCGCTGTCTGCTTGATGCTCGAATTCGACGAAACCGTTGTTCAACCTGAGTGGCGCCAAAGGGGTCCATTCATTGAGATCGGAAGAGGTGTGAAGCTCGATTAGCTTCAGGTCGTTTTCGGTTGGTGTCGTGCCCCCTTCATCGCGGAAGCGAATTCTGATTGGCCCTCCCTTCAGGAATTCGATCGGCTCGAAATGTTGTGGAACGAGGACACGCAAGTTGATCATTCGTGTTTCAATTGTCCCGACGGAGTTGAATACCTCAACCGAGTAATTTGCCGCACTCGCACGGGTGACGTTGGTCAGCACAAGGACAGTGTTGGTTCCCCGAAGTAACGGAGCCCCATCCTTTTTCCATTGGTAGCGTAACGGTGCGGCGCCGCTGGCTGCGATGGCCAGCGTAACCGTCGAACGCTGCACGGCTTCGCGATCCGGTGATTCATAATACAAATTAGGAGGCAGTGCGGCGGCAGTTGTATCGCCTCCATGCAAACGCTCAACAGAAGTAAGACCACCCGCGATCAAAATACGGTTCTCGTCATCAAGAATGATAATGGGTTTAGGTTGCCAGATGGACCACTTCACATCGAAGAGGGCATCAATAGAACCATCGGAATTCAATCGGACAAATCCCTCGCGGCTAATCCGGTCTTGAGTGGCGCTTGCGTTAACGAGGATTCTGCCATCGGGTTGAATTGCCAACCCCTGAAAAAAGCCCGTTGGGTGTCTCGAGATGTTGGCGGGAAGAAATGTCGGATCGTCACTTCCATCCGGCAGAAGGCGAGCGATGTGTTTTTCGAAATCCCCAATAACAACGATTCGTTCCTGGGAATCCAATTCCAGGTTGGTTACGAATCGTTGTTGCCAGTTTTGAACCGGAAATGTGGGATCGAGTCTTCCGTCCTGCAGCAACCGCACCAAGCCAGGGTTGTTCAAGTTTGGAATCATTAATCGTCCTCCAAGCAATATTTTTCCATCCGGTTGCAATTCGATACACGATTCCAGGGATGTGGTGCGAGCAGGAGTCGAAAAGCTCAAATCCAGCGCTCCATTGGACTCCAGCCGAACTAAACAATGGAAAGGGGCGGTGTCTTGCAATGGAATCAAACCCGCGACCAGGATGCGGCCATCCGGTTGCGCGAGAATTTGGGCGATCACAGCGCCCTCGCGCATAACCGCGCTGAAGGAGGAATCGATTGCACCATCTGCGGTGAGTCGAAAGATGCAGGATTTCGGAGCGGAACCTTCCTCGGCCAACCTGCCCCCCACCAGCAATCCGCCATTACCTTGAAGAGCCAAAGCCTCGACGTTGCCGCCGATTTTCGGCACGAACGCGTCATCCAGGGTTCCGTTTGCGTGGGCGCGCGCGAGGCCTGCTTTTGGGGTGCCATTGATGTTTTTGAAATCGCCGCCGATGATCAGTTGCCCGTTGGGCAGCTTGATCAACGTCCGTACGGCAGCGTCCACTGGTCCCAGGTAAAAACTCGAATCGATAGATCCGGGTCTGGCAGGATCCAGCCAGACACTCAAGACCGCCTGCTCGCTTCTGACACTTCCGGCAGGATTGCTGACCAGGACCGAATAGGCCCCGGTGTCAGACACCACGGGTGACCCAAGCGTCAGCTCACGGTCGTTGGCTCCTTGCATGCGCGGCGTTGCCGCAACGACGCCGTCCTGCCGAAACCATTGATAGGCGATCGGCTTCGAACCGCGCACGGTCACTGCGAAATTCGTCGGGCTTGCTTCTTTTACAGTCGCGTGGGATGGCTGTGACAAAATGCGAGGAATGGTCGGAGGGGCATTGCTCAAATGGATGCGCGCAATTGCGGTCTGGATGTCACCTGCATAATGGGAAAATCCACCGACAATGAGGCATTTCGTTTCACCTTGCAGCACGCCCGCACTGACGCCGAGTGCCCCAAGACCCACGTCGAACGTTGGATCCAATGTGCCGTTTGGCTCCAATCGCGCCAAGCGGGGGCTCCGCTTTCCCGAGATCCTTGTAAAACCACCGCCAATGACGATGTATCCATCCTTTTGTGGGATGGCAAAAAACACAGGGCCGCTGGGGCCACTTCCGGAATTGAATGGCAGGTCGAGATTTCCATTTGGGTCCAGTCTGGCAATTCGGTTCCGAATGGCATTGTTGAACCGCGTGAACTCGCCCATGACAAGTATTTGGCCATTCTGCTGAATCGTGATTGAATGGACCACAGAATCGGCTCCGGCGCCGACATTGAATGTCGCATCGACTTTTCCCGAGCTATCGAGTTGAACTATACGGTTTGCCGACACGCCGGCAAAAGTCGTGAAATCGCCGCCGAGCAGTAATTTTCCGTCCTCCCTTGCAGCAACGCAATAAACCCATCCACGAGCGCCTCCTTCCGGATCAAAACTCAAATCCAACGAACCATCTGAATTCAAACGTGCGATGCCTCTGCGGGACACACCATTGAATGTCAAAAATTCTCCACCAATAAGAATCCGGCCATCCGGTTGCACGGTGACACAGCGGACGGTGCCGGAAGGACCGGTACCCGAGTTAAACCCAGTATCCATCTCACCATTCGGGTTCAACCGAACGAGACCGCGCCGATTCAATCTGTTAAACGATGTGAAACGGCCCGCGGCAAGCGTTTTGCCGTCGGTCTGCACTGCGACCGACAAAATGTCAATTGGCCTGCCAGCGTTGAAGGAAAGGTCAACTGAACCATCCGCATGCAACCGTGCGATATTCGTGCGCGCGATGCCACCCACCTTATCAAAAATTCCGGCAATGATAATCCTGCCATCTGATTGAATTGCTATGGATCGAAGACCACTTGTCGTGGGAAGGCCTGGATCGAACGAGTAATCCAAGGATCCAGGAGGATCTGCGTAATTGGGTGAGTTCACAATGATCCATAAGGTGATCAATGCGAAACAAAGAGAGGAACGCATGCCAGATATTCCTTTTCGGATAATTGCGAACGATATCCGAGGGTCAGCCGGCGACGCAAGCCGAAAAGCTCTCTAAGTAAAACCGACTCAACGGCATTAGTCTTCTGGCAACCCTGTGCAAAGGATCTTCGTCGATTGAGAGGTCCGGGCTGCGTCAGCCTTCCCACCCTTTCAAATACGCCAGAATCAATTCGGGCAATTCATGGCTGTAACCGCCTTCCAGAATGCTGAAGGCGGGAATGGCGCTTTGGCGGATGGTCTCGCCCAGCCAGAAAAAATCCTCGGCTTCGAGGGGCTCGTCGCTCAATGGATCTCCGCGAAAGGCGTCGAACCCCGCCGAGATCGCGATCAAGTCGGGCTTGA
>JBFMDG010000128.1:0-12837 GCA_040754135.1 Verrucomicrobiota bacterium | reverse complement strand
TCGGACGATACGTGAAGTTGACCGGGGTGTTAGCTGGACTGCCGGGGAAGACGGTCTGGAACCAATAGTTGCCGCTGCTCATGGTCAAGCCGCCCAAGGGGGAAGGCGCCAACTGATACGTGGAAGAATTCCGCATGTAGTAAGCGTCGGCAAAAGCTTCCAAATTATTGCCGAAGATCTTGTGCGCGATCGAGGAATTGACGCCGTAACGCTCATGAGGCCGGTAAGCGATCGTATAAAATCCGAATGGAAATCCAGGATCCACGCCGGGAGCCAAAGATTGATTACCACCGTACCGCAGAGTTGCACCAGCCGGAAGCAATGCGCGTAGGGCGGCTTCAGCCGCATTCCGCGCAGGAACGAGTTGCCCACTGCTTGTCGCGGTGGAAGTATCAAGGTATGCGAACGGATCAAACTTATTTCCGGCCGCGGTGTAAACCAGGGGGAAGCCATTAATCGTGGCTGGGGGGGGGCCGGTCAGCGTGGGAACTTGGGCCGCGCTGGTCAGTCCGCTGGTGTTTGCATGATCGATGGTCCAGCGCAGCGCAATGCCGTTGGCAATTCTATTGGTGACGCCCCCCGTGACCACTTCGTGGGTTCCAAAATTGGTCTTATTGAAAAGCAATCCTGGATTCGAAGTCTGCGAAACATTGCTTCCAGATGGAAAGCTGCGGTCGCGATCGGTGCTGAATTGATCGTTGGCCGCGCTGTATTCTGCCGAAAACAAAGCCGTCGTGTTTTCCGTCGATGTTCCCCAAAGCGCCTGGAATTTTCGGACGCTGATATCGCTTTCGAAAGTATTACCGTAATAGGTGTACACCCGCACACCGTTGAAAGATTTCTTAAGTCTGACGTTGACCACGCCCGCAACCGCATCCGAGCCGTAAATAGCGCCGGCGCCGTCATTGAGGACTTCCACAGTGTCAATGGCCGCCTCCGGGATTAGATTCAAATCGCTGGTGCTGGTCCGCCGTCCATCAACCAGGACAAGGGTGGCGTTACCAGGAAGGCCGCGCAAAGAGACATAAGCTCCGCCGTTGCCGCCATTGCCAAACCCTTCGTTCAGTACACCGGTTCCACCCAATTGAGGGAGTTTCCGTTGCAGAACATCGGCCACCGAAGTAAAGCCTGAATTTACAGGCTTAGCGATGTCGATTGGCGTGACCGAGACCGAACCTTCAGCTTCAGCACCAGTCAGGCGCGTTCCAGTAATGACACTCGGCGCCAGTTCAACGGGTTGATTGGTTGACTGCTGGGCCAAAGCAGTGGGCATTGTGAGCAGGCAAAACCCCATACCAGGGGCCAAGCCAGTGCGCACCACAGCCTTAATCTTCGCATGAAGAGGTATGCTCATAGTGGTAGTGTTGATTCTATTTTGGGTTATTTCGGGAACTTTCAGGGGGGATTTACTGCATTTAATCTGGGCAATGCAAGCAAAATTGTGACACGAAATCGCCTTTCTTTACTGAGTAAAATGAGGGTTCAGGGCTGAGTTTCGGACGGGAAAATCAACGCAATGACGAGGGCGAATCCTCTCACGGTTTGAAATAAACGCCGCTATCGCGAAGCCCATTTCTCGCGCCCGTTCGAACTGGGCCGGACGTCAAACTTTCTTGACGCTTGGGCGGATTCAGGATTTAAGAGCCATTCGCGATTGCACCCGAAGCTTGACAGTTCAGAAAACTGAAGGAACTGTCCCGGTGCTGTCTGCGAAACCAGCAGACGTAGCAGAGCGAATTCAAGGTGTTCCCAACCCACCTGGAATGTTGAAGTAAAAAATCGTTTCGTTACAGTTGCGTGAACTCATTTCATTCGCTGCGGATGAAACTTTGGAATTCGCGGAGCGCGCGCAAATGGCCAGGCCAGAAAAATGATGATCAAGTAGATGAATTTGTCGACGGCAGAACAACTCAATCCGCTTCCCACCAGAGAATACCAGCTGACTTCTGATCTGGCTCAGTTTTGCCTCCCCGCGGCTCACGTCGACGAAAATCGGAAGCTCGCCTACGCCAATTCAGTCTGCTTCCTTTTCCTGCTCATCGGCTTTATCGGAATCCGTCCGCCCGCGATTGTGACCCGGCCGCCGCCCCAGGTCACGGAGATAGTTCCAATTGTTTACACCCCACCGCCCGAGCCGGTGAAACTGGAACCGCAGCCCGTTCCCGAAGAAGAACCGTTGGTGGACGAGATCGTTGAGGCGCCCCAAGTTGCCACCGTCGTCGCTGCCGATCCATCCAACGTTGCCTTTGCCATTCCGGTAGAAGGTCCGGTGATTCTGGCACCTGCTAAATTCGCTGCTCCACCGCCCCCGAAACCACCGCCGCCACGGCCGGTTGGGCCGCCGCGGCCCGTTCAGTTCAATGCCGGCGCGGAATCCGGGTATTTTCCTGATCCGCCTTATCTGCAGGATTTCATCAAACGAGGATATCAAGGAAAAATCCGGCTCGAGTTTTCCGTGGACGCCAGCGGCACAATCACTTCTATCGAGGTCAAAAACAGTTCGGGTTACCCGCAACTGGACAACCACGTGGTCAAATATGTCCGTGACCGCTGGAAATTCTATCCTGGACCTCCTCGAAGTTATTTCAAAGATTTCATTTACCAACTTGCAGAATAATCAAATTGATCGAATAGAAAAGAATTCATAACCATTTATGCTCGCAAATATCGTCGTAGATTTCTTCATCAAAGGCGGCCCGATCATGTGGCCCATTCTCATCGTGGCCCTGGTTGCAGTCGCGGTCGTGGGCGAACGCACCTTCTGGTGGTGGCGCGAAAGCCTCAAGCGCGATCCTGAGCGGCTGGAAAAGTTGCTCGCCGCATTGGAAAACGGCGATTTCGATGCCGCGGCCAAGCTCTCGAAAGGATCGGATGATCCGGTCATTCGCATGATTTATCACGGCCTCAATCATTTTCATTCCTCGATGCAAGGTGCGCTGCAAGTCGCGGCCGGTATTGAACTCCAGCGCGCCGGACGATTTCTCGTTGTCATGGACACGCTCGTCACTTTAGCGCCGTTGCTGGGTTTGTTGGGTACGGTCACCGGGATCATGGGCTCGTTTACCTCGATCGGCAGCGCCGAGCTGGCCGTCGAGAAGGTCACGGGCGGCATCGGCGAAGCGCTCATCGCCACGGCTTGCGGTCTCGGCATCGCCATCCTGGCATTGATTCCGTTCAACTATTTCACGGCCAAAACAGCGCGGCTCCAGTTCGAACTGGAAACCGCCGCCACCAACGTCGAAGTCATGGTCAACGCCGCCAAGCAACGCGGCTACAACACCGAGGAATTCCGCCGCGCCGCCACCGAGTCCACGGTTTAGTGGAATCAAACCCACAGGCTCGCATGGCCCTTAAGCATCTCTGCTCATGAAGATCGGCTCACCATTGCCCCACAAAAAAGCGCGCATCGAGATCATTCCCCTGATCGACATCATGTTCTTCCTCCTCGCCTCGTTCATGATGGTGAGTCTCACGATGATCAAGATGCAGTCGATCAAGATGGATCTCCCGACCGCCACCGCTGCGCAGCGCGATTTCAAACCGGAAATCATCAATATCTCCGTGGACAAGCTCGGGGACGTTTACATCGAAAAAGAACGCAAGAGTTTGCCCGAATTGCAGAGCTATCTCAGCAATCGCCTGACGATCAATACGAACCTCCCCGTGTACATCAGCGGTGACAAAGAAGCGACCCACGGCAGCATCATTACCGTGCTCGACCTGGTCCGGCGTAGTGGTGTCCAGAAAGTTTCATTCGCCATCACCACGCCGGAACCGCGGAAATAATTCTGCAGTCATTTCTCTCCGCAAACGCTCCAGCGCTTCAGCTCGATTTGCGATCGCGTCCGCCTGCGGATGACTCGCTGAATCGTCGAAAATCGATCCGGCGACTGACTTGAGCGCGTCGAAGCTTCCCCGCTTGCGTTTCCATTTTTATTCTGCGCTTGGTCCCTGCTCAGGGCGGCTGCGGGATTGGAAATGGGGGCATTCCCCGATTGCAGGCGCGCCGGGCAGAAATAGGTTCGTGTCGGCAGCGATCATCACTTGAAAACCCCGCTGCTTGGAAAGGACCGATATGAGAGATCTGTTGACTGGAGCAGAACAAGCGTGGGCAGTCATTCTCACCTTCCTGCCGAAATTATTGATGTTCCTCGTAATCCTGGTGGCGGGTTACTTCATTTCCAAATGGATTGGAAAACTGTTGGATGCGATTCTTGAACGCGTTGGTTTCGATCGAATGGTCGAGCGTGGCGGCATCAAAAGAGTCCTCGACAAAACCAATTACGACGCCAGCGATTTGATGTGCAAAATCGCTTTTTACACCGTCTTTCTTTTGGTTTTGCAACTGGCCTTCGGCGTCTTTGGTCCCAACCCGATCAGCGACATTCTCACGCGGGTGATCGCGTTTCTGCCCACGCTCTTCGTGGCCATGTTGATTGTGATCGTCACGGCCGCGATCGCGAAAGGCGTGAAAGATATTTTGCAAGCGGTGCTGGGCGGCTTGAGTTACGGACCGATGCTCGCGCGATTGGCCTCGGCGGCCATCGTGATAACGGGGGTGTTCGCGGCGCTCAGTCATTTGAATATTGCGCCGGCCATCGTGAATGGACTTTTTTACACCGGTTTGGCGATCATCGCCGGATCGGCCATCATTGCCATTGGCGGTGGCGGCATTGTTCCCATGCGTCAGGAGTGGGAACGGGCGCTGGGCCGCTTGCGGCAGGAAGCGCCGAAGATCAAATCCGAATTGGCGAACGCGCCAGCCAATGCACCGCAACCACTCGAGGGCTGGCCTGAGCAGGAAAGCACCGCATCGGAAGCGTACGAGGCCCGGCGGGCGGCGGGAGCGAACGCGCCCAAAGGAGTCCAGGGGACAAAACGCTACGAACCGCGCGAACGCAGCCGGCCTCCTCAATAAGGCATGATGAAGCGCGCCTGGAAAATCTTGAAAGGGACGCTCGCGGAATTCAGCGAGGATCGCGTCCTGCGGCTCAGTGCCGCCCTGGCCTATTACGCCGCATTCTCCCTCGGCCCCATCCTCATCATTGTGATTGCCGTGCTCGGCTGGTTCATGGAGGAATCAACCATTCGCGATGCGCTTAAAACCTACATCGAAGCGGCGGTCGGGCCGCGCGCTGGCCAGGCCGTTTCTTCGATGCTCGAAAACCAGCGCGAATCCGAAGGGCTCATCGCCGCCATCCTCAGCGGGGTCGCTCTGCTCATTGGCGCGACCGGTTTTTTCGGACAGCTTCAGGATTCACTCAATACAATCTGGGAGGTTCATCCCAAGCCCGGACGCGGGATCATGGGAGTTTTGTATGATCGATTTCTTTCCTTCACGATGATCCTTGGGATGGCCTTTTTGCTTTTGGTTTCCATGGTGATTTCCACGGCGATGGAAGCGATGCGTGGCATGATTGAAAGCTGGCTGCCGTTTTCGGCGACGATCGCGCAGGTGCTCCATGGCGTGATTTCGTTCGGGGTCATTGCGACGTTATTCGCGATGATTTTCAAGCTCCTGCCGGATGCGCGGGTTCGCTGGCGGGATGTGTGGATTGGCGCGGCGGGGACGGCGGCGCTATTTACCCTGGGCAAATTTGCCTTGAGCTTTTATTTGGGACGCGAGAGCACGACGTCGACTTTTGGCGCAGCCGGATCATTGGTGCTGCTGCTCTTGTGGGTTTATTACTCGTCGATCATTTTGTTTTTCGGTGCGGAATTCACGCAGGTCTATGCCAAGGAAACGGGGACACGAATTGTGCCAAAGGAGAATGCCGAACCGGTGACAGCCGAAGGCAGAGCTCAGCAGGGTTTGGCGCCGAGCGAGTCGGCAGTTGAACCGGTTGCGGCTCCAGCGCCGGCGATGACTCGGGTGCGTGGAGGAGCGGGTGAGCCAGTTCATGGAACGAGACCACGCTTAGGCTGGGCAAGTCTGGCCGCGATCACAGGCTTGCTGGCGGGTTGGACCTTGCATAAACGGTTTGCTCGTCTCTTTATGCGACGTTCCGCATCTCAGAGTCTGGCCGGAAAGTGATCCACTTGCCGCCCATGAACAAACCTTCAGCGGGACGGACTCACCTTAATTGCCGGAAGTGGCGCGTGGCGGCGCAATTGAGCTTTCGAGAAATGCCAGGAGATCGAGAATTTCCTCGCGCGTGAAGTGGTTCAACAAACCAGCGGGCATCGGCGAAACCATCGACGGCTGGCGAACGGCTATTTTCGAAAGTTCAATCGGCCGCACGTCATTAGGCGCGAGCGGATTGGCAGCCACGTAAATGGAATCGGCGCTCTCCTGCACAATGCGTCCCTCGATCACCTCGCCGTCTTTAAGTTGAAGCACCGTGTTTCGGTATTTGTCATCGATCACGACCGAAGGCGCGAGAATGGATTCGAGCAATGTGCGCCGATCAAAGCGCGCGGCCACTTCGGAGAGGTCCGGACCCATATTGCCGCCTTCGCCCTGGAATTTGTGGCAGGCGGCGCATTGCGCGGTTTGGAACAGTTGCTTGCCGCGAATCAGATCGCGCCCTTTGCTCACATTGCCGAGCGCGCTTTCTAAATCGACCATTTGCCACTCGCGAATCATGGCGCGCGGCGCGGTGGCGTTGACCGCCGACGGGCTCTCCGCCGATTTCCACAGCGCCTGAAGGGCAGTGCGTTCTTCCGAGGGAGCGGCGGCGAGCGCGTCCGCTTTGATATTCCGAATGAAAGTGCCGATGTAATGGCCGCCTTGAAATCCCTCGGCCCGATCGAGCCAACGGAAGTACTTTTCACGCCATTCGCTTGTCCAGCCATGTCGAGCCAGCCGCAGCAAAAACAGATAATGCAACTTTTCCTCCTGCGTGGCCGCGCGATCCAGCATGGCCAAAACGCGCTGCGGCACCACATCAGATGCGAGATAAACCAGCAGTTTGGCCAGTTCCTGATTTACGGGCGTGCTTTCTCGTGGGAAGATTTTTTCGAGGGATGTCCTTGCGAGGGTTTGCAGTTCCATCGAGGGGCGGCCCATGCGAATGAAACTGAGCTCCGCCGCGCGCAGGAAGTGGAGTTGTTGGATCTCGGAAAGCGATTCGAACTGAAACTCAAACAAGCGCCGGAGTAATTGCTCCTGGCTGTCGGCGGGTCCCACGCGTGCCAGCGCGAGCAACGCAGTCAGTGCGGCGGTGGTTCGTTTCTCCTTCAGCGCGCGTTGCCGCCATTGCTGCACCGGCTGATGTTCGAGAGCGATTCGCGCCGCCTGCCGAATCCAATGGTCCTCGGCGTCGAGATATTTCCAGGAGGCGGCCACGGCCTTGGCGTCCACACGCCCATGCCACGATTCCAGTTGGCGGCGCAATGCTCGCGCTCGCGCCGCTTCGCGTTCCTGCCTTTTCTCTGCCGCAGTCATCTCCATGCGCTCGCTCGCAGTTGCCGTCACTTTGTACAATCCCGTTTGTGTGCCCCGACCTCCGGTGATGAAATACATGGCGCCATCCGAACCAAAAACAAGATCGGTTACATTCAGCGGTCGTCCTTTGAGAAAGATTTCCGGTTCGCCGATGTAACTCGCCCCCTGCGCTTTCAAATGCACCGCCAGGATCCGTCCATAAGCCCAGTCACAAATGAAAAAAGCGCGCCGATACTTTTCCGGAAAATGACTCCGCGTTCCAAAGCGCACCGCTGTCGGTGAGCCAGGTCCAATATCGCCGTTCGAAGGCACGCTATCCGGGAAATAGGCCGGCCATTTATCCGTGCCTTGGCGCCATCCGTAATCCGCGCCGCTGACAATGTGATTCACACGTGTCGGGCGATACCAGGGCGCGCCAATGTCCCATTCCATATCGGCGTCGTAGGTGAACATTTCCCCGTCGGGATGAAAATCGATCCCGTACGGATTGCGAAATCCACCGGCAATCAGTTCCCAGCGGCGGCCTTCCGCATCGGTGCGAATGAGATGCCCCGCCGGCGCTTTTGTTCCGGCATTGAACAAAGTCGAGTTCCACGCGCACGGGAGCAGTTGGTCTTCGCCATAATTTCGGAAGGGTGAATTGCCAATCTGAAAGTCCGTCGGCAGATGCGTGTCGTTCCCATGAATCAAGTAAATGAAATTGTCGGGGCCAAGCACCATGGCATTGCGGCCATGGCCCACCTCACCGGGAGTGGCGCGAAGCAATTGGACGTCGTCGAATTGATCATCGCCATTGGTATCGCGGAGGCGATAAAAGCCTTTCGAGTTATTGGCGTTGGCGTAGAGGCTATCAAAAGCCCAGAGCAATCCGCGGCACTCTTTGAGTTCGCGATTCACCCGTTCGAATGCGATGGGTTTGGCCCTCGACATATGGGTGGCCGGAACCGCGCTGCGCAGGAGGCCAGCGCCTTCGCGACCGATGAGCAATCGGCCTTTGGCATCAAAAGTCAGGCTGACCCACGAGCCTTCTTCACGCGTCGCCGAATGCAGCAGTTCGACTTTAAAGCCTGGCAAGATTTTGAAGGTGGCGGGATCGGTGGCCGCAGGTTTGCCGAGAGCCTGCCGCCATTGATTGTAATCATCGGCGGTCGGCACCACCGGGGATTCCGCGGCCATCGCGTTTTGGTCCGCAGCAAGGAATACGGAAAGGGCGCAAATCACCGCGCGTTTGAGCCCTTTGATCGCCATGAAAAGCGTCAGGAGTTTTGAGGTCTGAAGTGTGAAACGGTTGCGCATGGTGATGTCGCGAGCTTTTGCATTCCGCCGGGGAACTCAAGCCGGAAATTGCAATGCAGATTTGGGCCATTGAATGACAATGTGACCTACTCGCGATAGAACCAGAGGAAAAGCATTGCCGCCAGTGCACCCGGGTGGCAACACTGGAACCGGATGCATCGCGTTTGTTTTCCGTTTCGGACAATTTTCATTTGGCTTGCTGGATGGTTGTGCATCGGCGCAAGCTTGTTGTCCCAGCCGGCTGATCTGGACCTCGACGCGCCTCCCGAAATCAATCTGGCGGCTTTTGCCGCGGTGCATGTGATTGACTTGTCTGGTGCGGCGCAGCCGGTTGACGCGAGATCCCTTGCGCAGAATCAAACCGAGCCGGTGGCGATCGTGCCGGGCAACGGGCTTCTACTGGAATGGAACCATCCGAGAAACGTTCGTGCCTTGCGTTTGGAATTCGATGGGTCGCCGCCAGCGCCAGAGGATTTGCGCATCGCATGGTGGCGGCGCATTTGGCCAGACAATGGGAGTGGAGGCTGGATGAAACTGGACGATCCGTTCAACGGCCAATGGACGCCAGCGCTCTTTGATGGCAAGTCACTCGACGCGGTGATCCGGTGCGATTTCAAACCGCTCTCGACCAACGCAGCTCCTGGCATTCGCGGCACTGGTTTTCCCTTTCGTCAGACCTACAAACTGCTCCTCACTTCTCATCGCACGATCACGCTGAAGCATCTCGATGTTTTTTCCGATGCGCTGCGTCGCCAGGCGCGACTGCGATTTGAATGGAACGTGCAGACCAAAGTGCCGGGCTCATGGTCCCCGAAATTTGAAGCGCGCAACGGACGTGTTTTGAAAACGGCTTCGGCCGGCCGCAATGCCTCGATTGTCGAGGTCGAGTATGCCGATGTCTCCGATCGCCTCAGCAACGACCGAGGCTACGTCATTTGTCGTAGCGGCGAAACGCGCAGCTTTTCGGTTTTCGTCGATGACGTTTTGCGTGAAGGGGGAATTTTCGTGCGCGATATCGGAGCGTTCGTCAGTGATGCCAGCCGCAATCACAATTTCAAAGCCTGGTCCGGCCCGTCCGGCGAGGCGTGGCGCGGCGGCACGGTCATCGAGCAAGTTTCGAAAATGCCCGAGCAGAGTTTTGAGCAGGTGGCGAAAGTCATTCCCGCAAAGCCGCCGCCATATCTTTTTCTGGGAGTGCCGCATGTGCGGCAGGAAATTGCGCTTCTCTCCGGCGGTGAAATTCAGTTGCGAGCAGACAGCCTGCGCACACCGGGACCCGAACACTTGCAGCGACCATGGAAATGGGAAGATCTCACTTATCAATTTGGCAGCGGCGAACGACCGGTGATGGGCCAGAAGCATCGTCCGCAAATCAAGCGTGAATTGCACGAGGGCTGGCTGCCGGTAGTTCGGCACGAGTGGCACTCCGACGGAATCGAATACGTGCAGGATAGTCTCGCCACGCTGCTGGTGGGTGATTTGAGCGGATTTCAATCGCATCGAGGCACCGAAACGCTCGTCGCCGTGAATCGATTTGAAATGAGAAACAGTTCAACGAGTCCGCGCACGGCCTGGCTGTGGATCGAACTCAATCATCATCTCCCTGCGCGCCTCTCGGTCGATGGGACGCTCCTGCTCGATCATCCTTCCGATGGGGAACATCGGGAAGGATTGGTCCCGGTGCGGGGTCATTTCGAAACGTATGGAAAAGGTTCGCTGGATCTGGCGCCGCTGATTCCTTCCCAGCCTGGCAGTTTGAATCCTGCCTTCCAGAATTCCTCGCAGGCGCGCGAAGCAGTGCGGTATCGCGTCGATCTTGCACCCGGTGAATCGCACCGGATTGAATTTCAAATTCTCACCGCGGAATTGCTCAGTCGCGATGAACTCAAGGCATTGAAGCGGCATCGTTTCAGCGATGACTATGCTTCCGTCCGTAATTTTTGGAACGAGCGTGTTGGCCGGGGCATGACCTATGAAGTCCCAGACCGCTATCTGAACGACTTTTTCAAAGCCAATCTCTGGCACGTGCTCATTTCAACCGATATCGATCCGGACACGGGCCAGTTCCAACATGGCGCCGCCACGCATCGCTACAAAAACTTTCTCAACGAGACGATGATGGTGGCGCGCGCCCTCGAAATGCGGGGGGAACATGCGGAAGCGGCGCGGTTGATCGAGACCTTCCTCGCCAATCAAAGTGTGAAAGGGTTGCCGGGCAACTTTCGATCCCGGCACGGAGTGTTTTACGCCGCGCATCCCAGCGAACCCGATCCCTACACCGCTCAAGGTTACAACATGCACCATGGCTTCGGGCTTTGGGGGGCGGCTGAACATTATTTCTGGACGCGGGACGAAGCGTATCTCCGTCGTGTGGCTGATGCCTTAATCACAGCCTGCGATTGGATTACGACCGAACGCCAGGCCACGCAACGGTTGGATCGGGATGGATCGCGTCCGGTGGAATTCGGTTTGGCGCCCGCGGGCGATCTCGAAGATGTGGAGGAGTACCACTATTTTTACGCCACCGATGCCTATTATTACCTGGGAATGAAAACGGCAGCGGACGCGCTCGCCGCGATGGAACATCCGGAAGCGCCGCGTCTGGCAAAAGCCGCGGAGGAATTCCGGAAAGACATTCGATCGAGCGTGGCCGAATCAGTGGCAACCACGCCGGTCGTCCGCCTTCGTGATGGAAGCTACATTCCTTACGTGCCGCCGCGCGTTCATGCGCTGACCCATCGCAAGGAGGGATGGATTCGCGAGGGGCTGTACCCGGCGTTGCATTTGCATGCTGGACGGGTTTTTCCGGCAAACCATCCGTTTGTCGATTGGATGATCCAGGATCTTGAAGACAACATTTCTCTCAGCTCGGAAAGCGGCTTCGGGATTTCCAACCCCGAGAAGCAATTCTTTCATCGGGGAGGAATGACACTCCAGCCGAACTTATTGAACCTTGCAGTCACCTATTTGGACCGAGAGCAACCGGCACATTTCCTTCGCGCTTTTTACAACACCGCATGGGCAAGCCTGTATCCCGACGTTCTGTGCTTTGCTGAATGGCTGCCCGAGCTGGGCAAGGGAGGAGGTCCACTTTATAAAACACCAGACGAATGTCAGTTCATCCAATGGATGCGACAGATGCTCGTGCTCGAACGGGACGGCTCGCTCGAATTGGGAGCGGGAATTCCGCGCGCATGGTTGGAGCATGGCCAGCGCATCAAAGTCGAACGCGCGGCCACGCTGTTCGGGTCGTTGGATCTCGAAATCATCTCCGATGTCGCGATGAATCAGGCGCGTGCCAGTGTGCAATTGCGGCCTTCCCGTCCGATCCAATCGCTTCGATTGCGGATCCCGCACCCCGCCGGAAAGAAGATTCAGAAGGCGCAAGTCAACGGGCGCAAAGCCGGCGTCGATGAATCCGGTACATGGATTGATTTGCCGGTGAAAGAAAAGCAATGGGAGACCGTGATCGAGTTCGAGTGATGTCGATGGAAGCGCGGATTGAAAAACCAAATTTCCGCCTCGATTTCGCGCCTTTGTTCGCTTTTCCCTTTATTCCAGAACAAGCCTCGATTATAAGAGTCCCGCTATGGCCGCAGAACAAGACCTCACGGGATACAAGATTTGGGCCGTTGATAACGTCGTTTATGGTCCCGTGGAATTGCCCACGCTCGTCAGTTGGATCCGCGAAGAACGCGTCACCGGTGACACTTGGATTTACAGCGAATCGAATGACTCATGGGCCAAGGCCGCTCAAACGCCGGAGTTGCAGATGTTCTTCAAGCACGCCGGCAATGCCGCCCCGACCGGCACGTCCCAAACCAGCTTTATCAGCAAGTCCGCTATTCAAATCAAACCCGGCACCCTGCGGCGCGTGAAGATTTTTGCGGGAATGAACGACGAGCAATTGGGCCGGTTCGTCCAGTACATGGAGGTCCAGCAGGCCCGGCAATGGTCCGAAATCGTCCGCCAGGGCGATCCCGGCGACGCCATGTATCTCGTGCTCGAAGGCGAGGTGCGCGTTCGCCTCATGATTGGGGGACGCGAAACCATTCTGGTGACACTTTCGGCCGGAGAATTCTTTGGGGAAATCTCCTTGTTCGATCACGGACCGAGATCTGCCGATGTGGTCGCCAATGTGGATACGACCTTGC
>JBFMDG010000127.1:0-12850 GCA_040754135.1 Verrucomicrobiota bacterium | reverse complement strand
GTGAACATTGCGGCCGTCGAGCGCCGCATCATAAACCAGGCCGAGATCAACGATGTTGCAGCCGAGTTCAGGATCGATGACTTGTCCGAGGATATTCCAAATCTGTTCAACAGTGATAGGTGGATTCATGATGTCGTGGGAAATGAAGACGCCGAACCGGGTGAGGCACGCAAATGCAAAAGCATTTTGACCGTGTTGATAAAAAAGACCGCTTGGCTCGCCATTAAAAAGAGTGCGCCTACGCGGATGCCGCCGGCGTGACCGAGCATGGTGGCGGCGCTGACAACGGCCAGTCCGAGGATAAAGAGGGGATAACCGGCGATTTGCAATCGGGCCGAATAGAGATCTGCTAAAGCCGGAACTTTGCGCCGGCCGATTTCCCGGCTGTAGCGTGCGTACCAGACCAGGAATGGCAGAATCTTGTAAAGCATTCCCATCAACGCCAGCGTGATCAAACCCATGAGCGCGACGAAGCCGTAAACATTTTCCAATTGCGTTGTAAACACCGTCACGGGCAATGAGGGCCAACAAAGAACGACAGCCAAAGCGCAGAGCGGGAGCAGGAGCGCCAATCCAGTGAGAAAATAGCGAAGACCCCAATCGAGGAAGCGTCGCTTGCGGGCGCGCAGAATGGCGCACATTTCGAGCGCGTACAAGATCACCCCCACGATCACGATACTGGCCATGGCGGCTTCTCCGGGGCTGCGAACGAGCATTGTCAGTATGAGGCCAATGAGTCCGGTGTTGATGAGCCGAAGCGACCAGCGCGCACGCCGCACGTTTTGAATTTCGCTAAGAACAAACATGGGCACCAGCTTGTAGGAAACCCCCACCAGGGTGAGCAGAAAAAAGCCCACGCCTCCGAGATGTGCATGGGCGTGCATTTGCGCAATGGGATCGAACGGACTGAAGGTCCAGGACTTGGCTGCGGCCGCCCAAAGCCCTGCCACCATGGTCAAACTCAGCCAGGCCAGCGCGGATGCGATTCCGGTTGCAACCACATTCCAATGAGGCGCCCGGCGCAGTGTGCGGGTGAGGTTATAGACAAAGAGCAGGATGCCAATGCCAACGAGCAATCCGAAACCGGCCACGCCAATGGGATTCCATTTCCAGAACATCCAAACCATGCCGAAAGAACTGATGACATGCAGTCCGAAATGCCATCGCGCCATCGGTTCATGATGCAACTGCGTCTCGAGCGCCACTGGCACCAGTTGATACATTGCGCCCATAATGACGGAGCAAATCCATCCGAGCGTGATGAGATGCGTGACCGCCAGCACATGCTGGTTGTAATGGTAAGTGGCCAGAATTTCCGGTCGCACCGCGCAAAACAGTGTGGCCGCCAGCAGCGAAACAAGTCCTGTTATTATGAATCGCAACGGCACGCTCAAACTGAGAACACGCCCAGACACGGCGATCGTTGTCGCGCGAGTCCCCTTCCCCTCAGCGGCGGCGAATGATGGTGATGAAACTGCCATCGGGCTCTTCCTTCCCACGCGTAACAAAGCCGCGTTCTTCAAGGTGCGGATAAAGGTGAATGGGGCGGCGATCGGTGCGCGCACGCAATTCGGTATCGGCTGGGAGGGTTTCGACGGCTTCAAGGATGCGAACCAAAGGTTGCGGCGGTTCGAGTCCGCGCGCATCGAGATCGACCACCGTTCGTGGTCGGCTCGTTCGTGGCGCCGCTGCTTCGGGCGCGGGCTGAGCGGCTTGCGTTTTCGAGCGTGAAAAAAAGATTTCCCAATCACCGGATTTGAGGCGCGTGGCGCGGTGCTGATAGCCTTGCTGGGCCAGGATTCCGTAAAGCGGCACCGGTTCGAATGGCGCCATGAGAATCAATTCCTCCTGAGGTTTTAAACGCGCGACAACTCCCATGATTTTTCCAAACGGCTCCCGGCCCTGTTGCAAGTCCTCCCGGACATCGAGCCGCACAATATTTCGTGTCATGCGCCCACTATCTGGGGCCGGGCCTTTTTTGCTTTGATGCAAATCAAGCGGGCCGGCATTGCGGCGCGGGCCTTTTCGAAATCAATTTCCGCAAATGTTTCGACAAAATCCGGGAAGTCACCCAAGGCAACCTGCCGAAAATTGCCGCGTCATGAAATCAAATGAGCCCATCGTGCCGGTGAACGGAAGTCCCGCCGGTAAAGCAAGAAACGTCCTGCTCGCAATTTGCCTCGTCGCGCTCGTCGCCGGATTCAGCGGCATTGGAAATCCCATGTTCATAGGGCTGGCCAAAGCCGTGGGCGCAGTATTTTTTATTTTGTTTTACATCGCCAGCATCGCCAAAGCCGCTGGCGATCCCACGTGAACCGCGCCTCAACGGACCGTGCGCGCGGCTTCAGAGTCGCCGCCATCTTCGGCCAACGCCGCACGCTTATTAGAATGCGTTGCTGTCAGCGCGCGGTCGTCCTGCATTTCATGGGTGATTCGAAAAACGAGATTGAGGCTTGACCCGGATCAATTTTTTGCGGACCTGAATTGGTACGCTGACGGCCAAAGCATGTTGAGTCGGGCCGATTCGCGCCTGACTCCATGTCGCCGAAGCTCGTAATGAACGCTCGATCGGTTTTTCCGCTATGCCGAAACGCAAGCGCCACTCCCAAGGTGAAGCTGGCGTTTTGGGCATTTGCCTTTGCGGCCACCATCTCCTGGACACAATCGGCCGATTTTCAAGGTTCCCATCATCTCACCGCGTATGACGAACCGCCCATCAGTTATAGCCAGGCGATGGCTGACGATCCGGTTTCGCGATTGCAGCGGCGGCTCGATCAAGGCGAAGCGCAACTGAAATTCGACCCCGAGTTCGGTTACCTGCCCTCCATGCTCGAACACCTCGGTATCCCCCAATCCTCGCAAGTGCTGGTGTTCTCGAAGACCTCGTTGCATCGCGACCTGATCAATCCGCGCAATCCTCGGGCAATTTATTTCAACGATCACACCTACGTCGGCTGGGTTCGGCAGGCGCCGTTGCTCGAGATATCGACGGTCGATCCGAAAAAGGGCGGAATGTTTTACGTGCTTCCGCAAAAGGAATCGGACAAGCCGCGCCTCGTCCGAAACAACTCCTGCCTCGAATGCCACGTCTCGAAAATGAGCATGGGCGTGCCGGGCCATTTGGTGCGTTCGTTTCAGGTGGATGAAAACGGATTGCCCGATGAAAAAACGGGCGGCACACGCATCACGCACGAGACGCCATTTGCCGATCGATGGGGTGGTTGGTACGTAACCGGCACGCATGGGAACCAGACCCATCTGGGAAATCTCATCGGCAAAAAGGCGTTCGAAAAACAGGTTCAGAAACCCAACTATCTCGGCAATGTGGTCGATCTCCGCCGCTTTATTGAACCGAAAAGTTTTTTGTTGCCGGGGAGCGATATCGTCGCGCTCATGGTCCTCGAACACCAGACGCACATGCACAATTTCATCACCAGGCTGAATTACGAAGCCACCGTGCATCTCGCTCAATACGGCCATGTTCGTTATCTCAAAAGCATCGTCGAGGCTTTTCTCGGATACATGCTTTTCGTGGACGAGGTGGCACTGACGGCGCCGGTGCGCGGAACCTCTGGATTTGCGCAGGAATTTTCCTGCCACGGCCCGAAGGACAAGCAAGGCCGGTCACTTCGCCAATTGGATCTGGAGACGCGGTTATTTAAATATCCGTGCAGTTTTCTGATTTACTCGGATGCCTTCGAGCAATTGCCCGGGGCGATGAAATCGCAGATTTACCAGCGGCTTTGGGAAATTCTGAGCGGCAAAGACACGGGAGGTGTGGCCCAAAAAATTCCGGCGGGACAAAAGCAGGCTTTGTTGGAGATCTTGCGGGAAACAAAAGCGGATTTGCTGGAGTACTGGAAATCGAAATAGCTTTGCCTGCTGGAACGGGCTGCCGATGGCGAGTCAGCCGCTTATGAAAAAATGCTTTGGCCACGCCCGCCGCTCATGGCATGGGGTCAGGGTTTCTGCGGGTTAGGCGCCAAATCCAAACCGGGCCGAAATGTTTCAGGCGCGAGGCGATGGCCCGCATTTCGCATGAACATCAAACGACTTCATCAAGTTCGATTCGTCCGCCTTTTCGCGCTGGCCGCGACGCTGAGCCTCGCCCAGGAGACGTCACGCACCATTCCGCCAGCTTTTGGGCCGCATGTGCGGCTCATCGAGAGCGACTTTGCCGAAGCAAAATCTTTTTCCAAATCGGACCGCATCGTGGCCACCTACTATTTTTATTGGTATGACATCGCCACCAAGGAACACATTCTTGATGGCGATGGATCTGATGCGCTGACCACGCATCCGCCAACGCTCGAGGATTTCTCCTACAAATCGGCGCGGTGGCATCGGCAGCAACTCGAAGACATGATTGCGGCGGGGATTGACGTGGTCCTGCCGGTTTTTTGGGGAGCGCCCTCGGAACAGCATCCCAAAGCGGGATTGCACTGGAGTTATGCGGGGTTGCCTCCGCTCGTTGAAGCGCGCGACGAACTCGTTCGAGAGGGAAAACACCCGCCGCGGATTGGGTTGTTTTATGACACGAGCACTTTGCAATACAATCAATGGGGATTGCACATCGATCTGACGACGGATTTTGGCAAGCGATGGTTTTACGCGACTGTGCGCGATTTCTTCTCGATGATTCCCGCCCGGCACTGGGCCATGATCGAGGGCAAGCCGATGGTTTTGCTTTACGCCGCGGCTTTCGCCAGGAATCACGACCAGGGATTTGTCGATTATTTGCGCGCCGAGTTTCCCAAGGAATTTGCCGGACGCGTTCCGTATCTGGTGCGGCAGGATTCGTGGCGCATTCAGGCGGACAACACCTGCGCCTGGGGAGGCGCGCTGGGTTTGCGCAATCCAGGCGTCGCCTCGCTCGGTCCTGGCTACGACCATTCCGCCGTCCCGGGCCGGACGCCGCTGGTGGCCGATCGTCGTGGCGGAAAGTTTTATGAGGATAACTGGCTCAAGTTCCTCCGGCGCCCCGCCAACATCGTCACGCTTGAGACCTGGAATGAATTTCACGAAGGCACCGACATTTGCGAATCCAAGGAATTCGGCCGTCAGTACATCGAACTCACGCGCAAATACACCGACTTGTTCAAGCAAGGCTGGAAGCCGCCTTGGCCGAAAGGAAAATTTTCGAATGCGTCTGCGCTTTCGCTCGTTTTCCAGACACCGCCGGCCGAGGATTCCGGCTTGCGCCTGGTCGAGCACGAAGATGGCCTGTCCGAGTGGGCCGAATGCGACGGCCGCGTTTGCCGCAGCGCCCTCCCTGCGCCTGGCAAGGGCACTTATCTTTATTTTGCAGTGGACGATTCGTTCAAGACGTCGGATCGGATGCCGCTGCGCCTCACCGTTGATTACTACGACGCCGCGCCGGGAACATTGACGGTGGATTTTGATGGCAGTGATGAAAAAGCGCCTTTTAACGGGGCCTACACGCGTTGCGCCGAGACGGCCAAGTTGAACGGCTCGAAAACATGGCAAACGGCGCGGTTCGATTTGCCCGACGCGCGCTTGCTCAACAGCCAGAACAGCGGCGCGGATTTTCGGCTGGTCATCGGTTCGCCGAAATTTTTTTTAAGGCAAGTGACCTTGTCCCGACGGTAATTCCGTTGTTATAGAGCATTCAGATGAACGCGATCATCAACCCTCTGCTCGGTGGCTGGAAGTGGCGCCTCCCCGTGAGCATGATCCTTTTTGCGACCGCAGCGTCATTCAAGGCGGATGTGGTCATCGCTGAAAAAGGAAAAACCCAATACCGCATTGTGATTCCAGTTGAGGCGATTGCCTCCGAGCGTTATGCGGCGGAGGAATTGCAGAGTTACCTCGAGAAAATCAGTGGCGCAAAACTGCCCATTGTGACCGATGCCGAGCCGGCCCAGGCGCGTGAAATCGTTTTGGGCAACAATGCGCGTTTGGCAAAGCTCGGCGTTAAGGTGGATTGGCAGCGGCTGGGCAGCGATGGCTTCACCGTGCGAACGCGCAACAAAGCGTTGGTCATTGCGGGAGGCCGTCCCCGGGGAACGTTGTTTGGCGTTTACGGGTTGCTCGAAGAAAAACTGGGCGTCCGCTGGTTCACTCCCGAATGCGAGCAGGCGCCGCGGCGCGATCGGCTGGTCCTGCCTTCGCTCGATGAAACGCAAGTGCCGGTTTTGGAGAATCGCGAAGTCTTCTGGCGTGAAGTGATGCGTTCGCCGGACTTTGCCGCCCGCCATCGGTTGAGTGGTCACCATTCCGGTTTTACCGAAAAACATGGCGGCCGAGCCTTTGTCTATTTTCCTTTTGTCCACAGCCTGGACATGCTCATTCCGCAAGAATTGTTCAAGGAACATCCGGAGTATTTTCCGCTCATCAACGGCAAGCGAGTGAGTGGCTATGTGCAGCGCTGCCTCTCCAACCAGGAGGTAATCCGGCTCGCCGTCAAACAGGTCCGCGCCTGGATCAAAGAGCATCCCGAAGCGACGATCCTCAGCGTTTCACAAAACGACACGTTCAATGCCTGCCAATGCCCTGCGTGCAAGGCATTGGATGACGCCGAGGGGAGTCAGGCGGCCTCGATGATCCGCTTCGTCAACGCCATCGCGGAAAACATCACGCTCGAATATCCGCACCTCCGCATCGACACCTTGGCTTATCAATACACGCGGAAACCGCCAAAGCACCTGCGCCCCCATCCCAATGTGATCGTGCGTCTCTGTTCGATCGAGTGTTGTTTTGCGCATCCGCTCGAGACCTGCGCATCAGAAGCAAACCGGAAATTTCGCGAGGACATTCTGGCCTGGGAACCGGTCGCGCCAAAACTCTACGTTTGGGATTACACGCCAAATTTCGCGCATTATCAGCAGCCGTTTCCGAACTTCGACAGTTTGCAGGCGAACGTAAAATTCTTTGTCAAACACAACGTGCGCGGCCTTTTTGAACAGGGGAATTATTCGAGCGGCGGTTTTGGCGAAATGGGTCCGCTGCGCGCGTATTTGCTGGCAAAGCTCCTTTGGAATCCCGAGACCGACCTGCGCCGGCATCAGGACGAATTTCTGAATGCGTATTACGGGAAAGCCGCTCCGAAAGTGCGCGCATTCCTCGCCCTGGAACATGCGCCCGTGCGCGAGCAGAAATTCCATGCGCATATTTATGATCCGCCGACCGCGCTATATCTCACCGATGCGGTGATTGAGGGCGGCGATCGTTTGCTGGCTGAGGGCGAGCAACTGGCCGAAACCGAGGCCGAGAAATTTCGCGTGCGCATTGTGCGGCTGCCGCTTTGGTATGTGAAAATCGCCTCGAAACGGGTCACAGGCGAAGCGCGAGAGGCGCTCTTGACTCAGTTTCTGACCGTGGCCCGCCAGGCAGGAATTTCAAACATCAGCGAAGGACGCTCCCTCGAGGAATGGGCGAAGCAAATGGAGGCAAAACCTCAGAATTGAAGCCGCGGTTGCTTTCAGCGCTGTGAGCGAGAACGAGCTTCGCTTCGGTTGTCCTCACCTTTTCGGGAGATCGACATTCCATTCTTTATCAGGGCGGAGGCGGTCCATCTTTCACGCAACGAAATCCGGTATGCGACAGCCCGGTGTCTGGCGAACTTTTCATGCGTGCGCTCGGTCGATAACCGATGCAGTACAAATCGCTGCATAAAAAAGAGCCCCCGCGCATGACCCGTTTGGCTACGCCCGGTTCGTTCGGATCATAACTGTCAGCCGGTCCGGGCGGATTCTCCTTGGGACTGACGGCGTAGTAATCGGGCCGGTACCAATCGGCGCACCATTCCCAAACGTTGCCGGCCATATCGAAAAGTCCGTAGCCATTGGCCGGATAAATTCCCACCGGCGCGGTGCCGCGGAAGCCATCTTCACTTGTGTTTTCATTTGGGAATCGGCCTTGCCAGATGTTCGCGTTCCATCGTCCCGCTGGTTTTTGTTCGGCGCCCCAGCCATAACGCTGGCGATCGAGGCCCCCGCGCGCGGCGCGTTCCCATTCCGCTTCTGTCGGCAAACGTTTGCCCGCCCATTTTGCATAGGCTGCGGCGTCTTCCCAGCAGACGTGCACCACCGGATGGCGTTCACGGCCATTGATGTTGGATTGGGGGCCTTCCGGATGACGCCAATTTGCGCCGGGCACATAACGCCACCAGGCATAATGATTGTGCAGCGGCACTTCGCCCGGAGGCGGCGAGAACACGATGGAACCGGGCACGAGATCGTCCGGTTCGGCGCCGGGGAAATCTTTTGGATCCGGCTTGCGCTCGGCCACGGTGATGTAACTGGTGGCGCGGACGAATTGCGCGAATTGCTCGTTCGTAACTTCGGTTTTATCCATCCAGAAGCCTTTGATCGTGACTTCGTGCACCGGCAATTCATCCTTCTCGCCATCCTCAGATCCCATCCAAAACGTGCCGCCCGGAATCCAGACCATCTCTTCCCCGGACGGAATGGCCGGTTGCCGAGGCGGAACTTTGTGTTCGAGAAAACCTCGTCGAGGCGGTCCTTCGGTGTGGCGCATCACGAGCAATGACCCGAGCACGACGCCGCCGAGGACGACCCCCAGAGCGATCAAAAACTGGCGCGTGGATTGGCGCTGTTTTTCTTTTTCAGAATCTTTCATGTCACGAGCCAGCGGATGGAAATGAAGGCCCACGAGCCAAATTCAATCCACCGCCGGCCAGGAGTCTTCTTTTGTATTCGGAAGACATTGGCTTGACCAGCCTGCTCTCCATCCGTCGCGAGCCACTCTTTGTCAACCGTCTTCCCCTCCCCTTCCATCAATCCGCAAAGTTGTGAATCACGACGCCTGCGACGCTGAGTCGTTATCTCATTTTCCTCGACAGTCGAATGCGGGGTCGGACAGAGTTTCGGCATGTGTTGCCGCAAGTTCGCGTTGATCATCCTTTGTCTGGCGGGCCTCCTGCGCCTGGAAGCCGCGCCCCAACCGCTTAAGGCGCTCTTGATTCTCGGCGGTTGCTGTCATGATTACGCTACGCAAAAGGAGATTTTACGGGAAGGTCTCGAAGCGCGAGCACATGTAAAAGTCGAGGTGGTTTATTCGCCCGACACGAGCACAAAAGCGCGGTTCAACCTTTATGAGAAGGCCGGCTGGGCGGCTGGTTACGACGTCATCATTCATGATGAGTGCTCGGCGGATGTGAAAGAGATGGCCTACGTGCAAAATATTCTGGCGGCGCACAAGAGTATCCCGGCGGTGAACTTGCATTGCGCAATGCATTCGTATCGCACCGGGACTGACGATTGGTTCCGGTTTGTCGGGATTCAATCGACGTCGCATGGACCGCAAGTGCCGATTGCCATTCAATTCGCCGCTGCGGAGCATCCGATTACGCGGGGGCTGACCAACTGGACGACGATGGCGGAGGAGCTCTACAACAACGTGAAAGTTTTCGAAACGGCCCGACCCCTGGCGCGCGGGAAACAAATGCTCAAACAGCGGGACGGCTCGACGAAAGAGGTCGAGCACATTGTGGCCTGGGTGAACGATTACCATGGCACGCGCGTGTTCAGCACTACGCTGGGCCACAACAACGGCACTGTGGCTGACGCGCGCTACCTGGAATTGATCACTCGCGGTTTGCTGTGGGCCTGCAACAAATTGAATTCCGATTACCTCAAACCGGAATCAGCGCGGTAATCGTCCTGATCGCGCGGCGCGCTGGATTGCGGTTGGTGAAGGGTTCAAGGTGCGGAGATCGACACCGCCACGATGAATGCCGCAGGGCGCCCTGATTCACGTCCGCTCCTGGTCATTGTCATTGCGTCCATCGCGTCCTGGGCCGGCCGCATTTTGCATTTCCAAATTTTGCATTTTGCATTTTCAATGGCGTGATGCCGCTCCTGGAACAATTCGATCCCAAAGCACTGGCTGCCTTGGAAGGGCTCGATTTCAAAGCGCGCTATGTCATGGAAGGATTTCTACAAGGGGTCCATCAAAGTCCGTTTCACGGGTTCAGTGTTGAATTCAGCGATTATCGGGATTACCAGCCGGGCGATGATCTCAAGCATCTCGATTGGCGTCTCTTCGCCCGCAGCGACAAGCTCTATATCAAACGCTATCTCCAGGAAACGAACGTTCGCTTTTACATCGTCTGCGACACGAGCGCTTCGATGGCTTATGGCGGCGACAAGGCCTGGGGGAGCAAGTTTGAATGCGCGCGCTTGCTGGCTGCGGCTTTGACCTGGTTTTTATTGAGGCAGAACGATGCGGCCGGGTTGGTGGCGTTTCGTGCCGGGGAAAAAGCTCCGCGCTTTATCCGCCCCTCGCAACGTCCGAGTCAATTGGGCGTCTTGCTGCGCGAATTGGAAGGGCTCGAACCGGCGGGGAGTGAATGTTTAGTTCATTTGCTCGAAAATACGGTCCGCCTCATTCACCGGCGAAGTGTGGTTTTGTTTTTCTCGGATCTGCTCGAGCCATCGTCAGAAGTTGAACGGTATTTCAAGCAACTCCGTTTTCATGGGCACGAGGTGCTGGTGTTTCAAGTGCTCGATCGCGATGAACTCGACTTTCCGTTTGGCGAAGCAAAAATTTTCGAAGATCTCGAAACCGGCATGCGGCGTCAGGTTTCACCCGCGCAAATTCGAAAGCTCTACCTCGATCGGCTCAACGCTTTCATGACAGGATGGAAAGAGTTGTTTCAAGCTCTGGAAATGCCCTATTGCGTCGTGCGCACGGACGAAAATCTTTGGAACGCGCTCGCGTTGTTTTTGTCGGAGCGCAGAAAGCTCAAGTGACTTTCAAAAGGAAATGGCTGGCGGCGTTTGGTGTGCCGCTGTTCATCGGTCTGCTGGTCCTGTTGGTTTTCCAGACGGATTCTGGTCAGCCTGTTTACGAAGGACGCACCTTTGACCAATGGTTCTCCCAATATCCGTATCCGGCGCAGCCACAAAATGTGAGCCGTGCCTCGAAGGCGATGGTCGCCCTCGGACCTGAAGCGGTTCCGTATCTCGATCGCAAGCTTCGGACGCGAGAAACTTACCGGCGCAAGTTTTACATGCGTCTTTACCGGATGTTGCCCAGATGGATTTCGCAATCCATTCCTGAGGTGCATCCCGCCATCTATGTCCGCGCAAAAGCGGCCTCGATTCTCCAAATCCTGGGAACAGATGCAGAGGCGGCGGCTCCCGCATTGCTCGAAGCATTGGATGATGAAAGCACCGATGTTCGACAACACGCTTTTGGAGCCTTTCTTCCAGGAGGAATCACTCCATCCGCAGAGGAAATCATGCCGCGCCTTATCAAAGCTCTCGATGGAACGCAGCACGAGCGCGCTAAGGCTGCGGCGATCATCAGCAAATATCCCGTCGCAGGCCGGGCTGCCATTCCCAAGCTGACGCGCCTTCTCAGCGACCGTTTGCCTGGAGCTCGGCACAATGCGCTGGTGGCGCTCGCCTCGATCGGTTTGCCGGAAGATTTCGATCTTGATTTGATCGTGGAAGTGCTGAAGCAGGGACATCCTTTTGAGCGCGGGTATGCGGCGCGGGCGCTCGCGACCAGCGCCAATTCGAAGAGAACTGTCCCTCTATTGATTGAGGCTTTGGACGATGCTGAAGTGCGGCAAATTGCTGTTGAATGTCTCGGACAGCTTGGGCCGAAAGCCAAAAGCGCGGTGCCTTCGCTTGCACAGATCGTCGCAAATTCTAACGCATGGATCTGGCCTTCATTTGCGGGGCAAACCAACACGGTTCAGGGTGCTAATCGGACGGTGTGTTTGGCAGCCGCCAAGAGTATTTGGCAAATCACCGCCGACGCCACTCTGGCGAGGCGGATCTGTCTTGAAGAATTGGCATTTTACCGCGAAAACCTCGTGGCAAGTCCCTCGGTCACCACAGCGTTGATGTTGTTGGCCGAAACGGAGCCGGGTATTGAGGAACTGAGGCCAGTGATTGAACGATTCCTGCAAGCTACCGACTTTCAATTGCAATGCGCAGCGGCGATGGCGCTTTGGAAACTGGACGGTCGATCGGACTTGGCGTTGAGATTTGGAATGGAAGCGCTGGGCAGATCTCCCCTTCAAGACCAATGGCTCGGCATTTCCATGTTGCTCCAGCTGGGGTCCAACAATGTCGCAATGCGTTCCATGTTGCGTCAGGCGGCAAACTCATCCGATGGCATACAGGCGATCAATGCCACACGGTTGCTGCGCCAGATCCGGGATGCTTCAAAAGAGGATCCCCTCAAGACAAACACGCGGCGGCTCCGTTGATGCCGCGTTTCGGCAAGTCGAATGCCGGGCGCCACCGACGCACAAATCACGGGAACTTTCGGCATTTGGCGAGATTTCACTAGGCAAAGCCGTTTTCTTCCGTAAATTCACCGGTCTATGTTTGAAGCGATCAAGGAACAGTTAGGTGTGATGGCGGAGAAATTATCGCATTTGCGGAGGTTTCTTTGACGTCCCGTCGGTGCAAAAACGCCTCGGTGAACTCGATGCCCTGATGGCGGGCGACTCGTTCTGGAACAATCGCGAACAAGCGCAAAAGCTGATTGACGAAGCGAACGCATTGCGGAAAAGGATTGATCCGCTGCTCGGAGCTGAAAAACAGATCGATGACTTCAAGGTCATGATCGAACTGGCGGAGGCGGAACCGGAGGTCGAACAAACCAAGCATCAACTGGAGATGGAACAGGATCTGGCCCGATTCCAATCGGAGCTGGAAAACATCGAGTTGAAAGTTTTCCTGAACGGGCCGCACGACCGGAACAACTGCATCCTGAGCATCAATGCCGGCGCAGGCGGGACCGAGTCGTGCGATTGGGCGAACATGCTTTTGCGAATGTATCAGCGGTGGGCGGAAACGCGCGGGTGGGAAGTGGAAATCACGGACGCCCTCGCCGGCGAAGTGGC
>JBFMDG010000126.1:0-12880 GCA_040754135.1 Verrucomicrobiota bacterium | reverse complement strand
AGGTATCTCATTTGAACTCATTGAACCCATTTAACTTTTGTAACCATTTAACCATTTAACTTTTGTAACTCTTTCAACTCACAATTGGAACATTGCGGCCCATGTGTTCGGAAACACATGGGCCGTGATCTCAAATCCGGCGCCAATGCTTTATCGGCTCATGTATTTGTCCAGAGCGCGCATGGTTTCATCGAGGCAGTATTTGATGTAGTAATCCGGTTTGTTGGGATCGGGTTCCTTTTCGAGCGCTTCGAGAGCGATTTCGGCCGCTTTGCCGGTTTTGAAAAAGCTGCATGCGCGAATGGCTTCCAATCGCACCCGCGGATGGTCATCGGTCGCCTGCACCTTGAGCAGCGCCAGTGGATCCTGGACGCGATCGCGCCAGTAACAGAGCACACGCGTGGCGGCCGCTCGCGCCCGATGATCGGGAGAACGCAGATTGCGCCGGAGCAAGGTTTCATTGACGACGTTGTGCCATTGATGAACCCAAAGCGCTTCCGTCATGTGATGCTCGTATTCCTTCTCCTTGGGATCGAGTTTGTCGATCCACTTCGCCAGAGCGCTGAGCACTTTGGTGGAATCGTGCTTGCCCAATTCGATCTTGGCGCGGGTCCGAACATTGTCCTCCGGTTCTTTGAGGGCATCGAGCAACTTGTTGATCGGTTGCCCATCGATTTTCACCGGACGCAAGAGCGGGCGGCCTTCGTAGGTGATGCGGTAAATGCGCCCGTGCTGGTGATCGCGATACGGATCGCGAATGTGATGCTGCATATGTCCAATGATCTGGTTGGACCAATCGAGAAAATAAACCGAACCATCCGGCGCCACGTCCACGGCGGTCGGACGGAAATTTGGATCATCCGATTTCACCAGATCTTCCAGCGTTTCGCCGACCAAACCGGATCCATCCTCGGTGACTTTGACGCGGAAAATTCCCTGAAACCCGATGACATTGCAGTTGAGAAAATTCCCCTGGAACTCCTCCGGGAAATGCCGACTGGAAAGAATGCCCGTCCCTGGGCACGGACGCGACGGCCGTTTCCAGAATTCCTTCATCCCCTTGTGCCGGTCCGGATAATCGATGAACCCGCTGAAGGCCGGTCCGAAGTAATTCGCATTGCCCGTGGCGTCGGTGACAATGTCATTGCCCCAATAATCGAAAACGCGCCCGTGCGGATTGGCAAATCCGTAGGGAATGTACCGCTCGAATTTATAAGTGTTTGGTTCGAAACGGTAAATGCAGCCATCCACATTCCGCACCGGTCCCAACGCCGTCTCGACTTGCGTGCGATGAAAAACACCGTCGCTCAAGTAGGTGGCGCCTCCGGGATCGAGCACCATCGAATTGGCAGTATGATGTGAATCCGCCGAGTCCATGCCCATCAGCACGCGTTCTTTCCAATCGCCTTTGCCATCACCATTCGTATCACGCACGAACCACAAGTCCGGCGCCTGCATCAGGAGCACGCCATCCTTGTAAAATTGAAATCCGGTCGGGCAATTCAGGTCGTCGAGGAATTTCGTCGTTTTGTCCGCTTTGCCATCGTTGTTGGTGTCTTCGAAAATCACCAGGCTGTCGCCAATCTTGCTGTCCGGTGCGCGTTCGGGGTAATTGGGCCAAACCGAAACCCAAAGGCGGCCTTTGGTGTCAAACGCCATCTGCACCGGATTGACCAACTCCGGAAATCGCTCTTCGCTGGCGAACAAGGTGACCTTGCATCCTTTGGCCACGGTCATGCGCGCGATCGCTTCTTCGCCGCTCAAATAGGGTTTCACATCCTCTTTGTTGGGGCCGACCATTTCCACGGGGGGCAAATTGGAATCGTCCACTTTGACATCGCCGCCATTGGCCACGGCCCAGATGCGCTTGTCGCGATTGGCGGTCTTGACATCGCGCTGGGACATTTCCTGTTGCATGATCTCATAATTCGAAATCGGCGGGCTTCCCTTTCCTGATTTGGGAAAAGTCAGCTTCGAACGGCCGCCATACACATTGTATCCATCGACCGTTCGGTAACGGGCGTGCCATTCCAAGTTCTTGTCGAGAATGGCGGCGCGGAGTTTGTCGAGATTGCGTTTAGGCGGCACTTCGCCAAACAACGCGCGAAAAATCTCCGGCGCCAGCGCTTTGTCCCCCGTTTCGGTCAACATGAATGTGTTAAAAGTCAGCGATTGACCCCGCTTCGCCGCCGCCGCGTAAAGGCTCTCGGAAATCGGGTAAAGATCCACAAATGGCACCTCACTCGCCCGCGCGATCTCCGCCATTGCTGCTGCATAAAGTTTTAGGTTGGCATTGTTCGCCGACGGATCGGGCATGTTGGGATCCTTCATCTTTTCATTGGCAATGGGCCCGAACAGAATGATCCGCGGCGCCCCGCGCCCGCTGAAGTTTTGCGCTTTGATTTCCTTGAGATACTTGGCCAAATCCTGCTTGAACTTGTCCAACCCGGGCGCGCCTTTGAACGATTCGTTGAAACCGTAAAAAGCGAAGATGACATCGGCTTTGGTTTTGGCCAGCCACTCGTCGCGCGTGCCGAAATTCTCGGATCGATGCCAGGTGGCGACTTCGTCTCCGGAAACCGCCAGGTTCCGAAAGACCAGATCATGTTTCGGGAAATGGGCGGTGATGAGGGTCTCGAGCCAGGCATGATGCTGCATGCGATCGCCGAGAGCGTTGCCGAGATAGACGATGTGATCTCCGGGATTGAGTGTGAGCACGGCTGCCTGAACTGGAGCACAAAGCAGGACGAGCCAGACAAAAAAAGACCTGACGTTCGGTAAGCGCATGGGCAAATAGACTTTCTGTTGGCGTCATTTCTTCAGGTTTTTTCCCCGCGCGTCAAGCTGCGTTCCGTGGGTCACCAGAAGTTGTGACCGCAAGTCAAAGGTTTCGACAAAGGTTTCGACAAAGGTTTCGACAAAGGTTGAGGATGAGGTCGCGGGAGAGGTGCGAGCATCGCGAAAGGGTCAGACTTCAGGCACGTCTCGAGTTCGCGTGTAGTGAAACAAATACTGCTGCGCATAGCCTGAATACGGGCCGAAATGGGTTTCGGCAAAACGATGGAGCCGATTCAGCGAAACCGTCCGGCGTGGAAAATAAAGCTGGCGCAATGCTTTCATGACCCACACATCGATTGGAAACGCCTCCTGAAATCCGTAAGCAAACAGCAGGACGCAATCGGCAATTTTGCGGCCGACACCTGGAAGCGATTGCAGGGCGGTTCGAGCCTGCGCGACGGGCAGCGCGCTCAATGACTCAAGATCAAGCGCTCCCGATTTGACGCGGCGTGCCGCCTCGAGCAGGTAAGGAGCGCGAAAGCCCATTTTACACGCGCGCAATTCGGATTCGGTGCAGGCCGCGATCCGCTCGGCCGTGGGAAAAGCAAATTCCCGTTTATGGCCGCTCGGCACAGCCACAGGCGCGCCGAACCGTTCGCAAACCAGCGCCACAATTTGTTGGATCTGCACAATCTGTTTGGTCGAGGAAAGAATAAACGAAGCGAGGCATTCCCACGGATCTTGCCGCAACAACCGCAGTCCGGCGCATGCGGCCACCGCGGATTGCATGGGGCCATCCACGGGAAAGGTGCGAAGGATGGCAACCAGGTCGACTTCGGTCTGAAGATAATGGCTCAGCCAGTTCCAATCGGAAATCGGCTCCGCGGCCTGGGCGGCAATCCCCTGCTCTGTCCGAATCAGCCGCACCCAATGCCCGCGCACCACACTCTCCCAGCTTTCCTCCGGACCGATGGCCCAGCGAAAAGCCTGACCGGAAGTGAGCGTCTCGCGGAGATTGTAATTGTGGACACGAAAAAGGTGTTCGGCCCCTGGCAAGACCACACTCATGGCGCGCTCATTTCAATCCGCGGCATTCAAACAATTGAATGCGATGAAACACACGGCCGCGATAAAGCACTTCCTGCACGCCCAAATCCGTGACCGATTCGAATTCGTTGCGCAATCGTTCCGGCACCGGGATCGGTCCTTTGACCCGCTGCGCGTAAATGGCGTTTTCCCCTTTGCGATTGCCGTAACCGGGCCAGAAGTAAAACTGGTTTTCGGGATGTTCGCTCGATTGATAATAAACCAGCGGCGTCGTCTTTACCGCCGCTTTGGCCTCGGGCAAATAAAACGACAGCAGCCCGGTGATCCCGTAATGGCCGCCAATGATAAATACCGGTTTCCCTTCTGTCAGAAGCTTCGTGCGCGCGCCGCCAACCGACGCCGACATTTCTTTCCAATTTCGCACCCGCACCAGTGGATCGATTTTCGGCGGCAAGTAAACACTGGCGATTTTCTGAATCAGATTCGTGTCATGCAGCAAAATCACAATCGGCAACCCGATGGCCAGCCCCACGCGCAGGCCAATCGCAACGAGACGCGGTCGTTCGCTTCGCATCCGGCACCAATAAGCGACCATCAGGCAGAAGAGCGGCAAAACAGAAGGGGCGATCCAATTCGGCAGCACACGGGAGCGCAGGGTGTAAGCCGCGTAGAATAAAAACAACGGCGCGCCCATGCTGAATAAAAAGAGCAGGAGCGGATCGTTGCGAAACCGTTTCCAAAAAGCGATCGCGGCCCAGATGGCGCCCACGAAAAAGACGGGATTGAGCAACCCCATTTCGGCGCCGAAAAAGTCCCAGATGAATTGCGGCTTGAAGCTCCAGGTGGCATCGAGCCCGCCCCGATTGGCCAGGTGCGTGACGGTGATCCATGAATTTTGCTGGTTCCAGATTAACACCGGCAAAGTAAGGACCAGGTTGATCCCAAGGGCCAGCCACGGACCAGGCCGGCGGAGTTGCGCGCGTGCCGGTTTCCACAAGACAAAAAACAAAGCCCAACAAAGCCATTGAAACAATGCGATGTACTTGCTCAAAAATCCCAGCCCCATCCAAAGCCCCGTCCACATCCAGGATTTTGTCGAATCCTCCCGGACAGCGCGCCAGCCCGAGAGCATGGCCGCGGTCCAGAACAGCACCGACAACGGATCAATGGTCATGAGCGTGGCGCCCACCCCCATCAATGGCGTCGCCGTGATCACCAGAACGAGGGCGAGCCCCGCTTTCACATTCAATTCGCGCGCAAAAAACCGCAGCAAAAGAAATCCCAAAACCGCCGCAATCACCGGCGAAAAAAACCGCACGCCCAGTTCCGTGTCGCCCCAAAGCGATGTGCCGAGAAATTGCGTGTACGCGATCAGCGGAGGTTTGCTGTAATAGGAGAGCGCCAGATGCTTGGACCAGAGCCATTGATACGCTTCATCTTCGCTCAACAAGATTTTGCCCGAAGCGATGTATGCAAGTCGCGCGAGCAAAAGCACGCCGAGCAAAACGTAACCGAGGCGGAGCCAATGCGCATCGATGGCGCGGCGTTCGTCCTCGAGGCTGCGGCGCGCGCTGGCCGAAAGTTGATCCGGCGTGGCGCTGCGTTCCGGTTCGAGCAACGACGGCACCTTCATCCACCAGAGCGGAAACCACCGCCGCGCCGTCCCGTTCCACAATGCGTTGGCGCCATAAGCCACACCGAGCGCCGCGCCAATGCCGAGGGCGATTCCGCCGAGCACATCGAGCGGATAATGCACGCCGAGGTACATGCGCGAAAAGCCCACCAAAAAAGCCATGAACGCTACCCAAGGGACAATGCGTTTGTAATACAAAAAGGTGATGGTGGTGGCGGCAAACCAGTTCGTCGTGTGTCCCGATGGCCAGCTTTTGTTGTGGCTCTTGCCCACAAGCAAACGGGTCTCCGGGATGGTGTCGTAAGGGCGCGCGCGATTCACGGTGCGCTTGATTGCACTGCACACCACTGGATCGGCGATCGTTATGGCCAAGGTCATCATGAGGACAAACACCCGCCCGCGCCGTCCGCCTTTGGTGATGAAGAGCACCGCGCCGAGAATCAACGCCGGAACAAACAGGGCGTTCCAACTGACGAAAACCATCACCCGATCGAGAAAGGGATGGGCCAGGCTCTGGTTTGCCCACCGGAAAACACCGGAATCAATCGAGTAAAGCCATTCAATCATGCGGCGCTTCCAACATTTCGCTGTAGAAAATCAGGAATCGACCCGTTGGGGAAAGGAGAAACTTCGGGGGAGGGTGAAGAGTTGAAGAGTTACATGGTTAAATGGTTACATGGTTACATGGGTTACAAGTTGAGGCCAAGGTGGAGCGCGGGCCAGGGCATTACGATCATGATGCGCGACGGCACTCATTGGAAATTGAAAGTCACGGTCCGGGTATTTTACTCGCATTCTAGAGCTGCATGAAAATTCGACGTTACCGAGAATCCGATCGGGAGGCGCTGACGCATGTCTGGCTGCGGTCGGTTCAAGCAACGCATCATTTCCTAAGTGCCGAGGATATTGCCGAGTTTCTTCCTTTGGTCCAACGCGAGCCGTGGCTCGAGATGGAAACCTGGATCCTCGAGTCGCGCGATCAAGTTGTCGGATTCATGAGTTTAACCAAAGATAAAATCGAGGGACTGTTCCTGGCGCCCGAATACTTTCGTCAGGGATGGGGAAGGCAACTGGTTGAACGCGCGAAACGACGGCGAAAATGTTTGAGCGTGGATGTCAACGAACAGAACAAGGGGGCGTGTGCTTTTTACACAGCCTGCGGATTTATCGCGTGCGGCAAGTCAGCGACGGACAATTTGGGCAAACCTTTCCCTCTGATTCACATGAAGCTTGAAAATGCGCCGGGCCAGCGGCAACGAACACAGATTCAGCCAAAAAGGCGAAGTGGATGAGAAAATTTTGGGCATCATGAATTGACCACAATATCTTTGAGTTTTGAACCGTGAACCTCCTGGTGCGAGACTTTGTGACTCCGATCATGTGACTCGTTTTTGGCAAAAGATAGCGCCGATGCTTTTGGCCGGCGCGCTGTTGTTTGCGTTCACATTTTTCTTGCGTGGCGGCATACACACTGGACCACAGGAAATTGTGCCGTGCGGTATGCTCGGCTGGCTGGAGCTGCATTACTATCGCCCCACAGGCACCTGGTCATTTTCTCAAATCCATCCGCATCTTCTCCTGATTGAGGTCATCATCAGTTACCTCATTTCATTGATCCTCCTCGTCATTCATCGTTCGTGGCGCGAGGTTCGGCTAACCATCCCGCATTGATTCCCGTGTACCCCGAGCGAAAGAACGAATCGCGATTTTGGGCGCGAACGTGCGAGCGGTTTGGCTCCCCTGAAATTCGGAGCCACCGAACGATGATGGAATGAATCGAGCGGAAATCAGCTCAGCAAGCCTCACTGAACCGGCACCGATAATGAGAAGGCTCGATTGGGGATGCCAAAACCCGGTTTTCCGGGGATGCTTTTGTGAACCTGAATCGGTCTTAAAAAACCACCAAAGAACGGACCGGATAATCTTTGAGCCGATCGCGTCCTTTCAAAAACCCGAGCTCGATGAAGAAACTGATTTCGAGAATTTCGGCGCCGACTTTTCGCAGGAGGTTGGCGGCCGCGGCTGACGTTCCGCCGGTTGCCAGGAGATCATCCACCAAAAGCACGCGGCTCCCAGGCTGAACGGCATCGATGTGAATGGCCACAGTGCTCTGCCCATATTCGAGGTCGTAACTTTCTTCGAAAGTTTGGAAGGGCAACTTGCCTTTCTTGCGCACGGGCACAAACCCGGTGTGAAGTCGCAGCGCCGCAGCAGCCGCGAAAATAAAACCTCGCGCATCGATCCCGACGACGGCGTCCACCATGCCGGGTTCAAAGTTCGCGGTGAGCAAGTCCACACAGCCGGCGAACAATCGTGGATTGGCCAGCACGGGAGTGATGTCTTTGAATTGAATGCCGGGCTGAGGAAAATCGGGGATGTTCCGGATCGCGCCGGCTAATTCCTGGGGGGTGACACTTTTTCGCATCGGGATCGGGAGTGGTTGGGTTGGGCGAGGGGCTTACTTCTGGACCGCTTCCAGTTTTTCAATCATTTTGCGGAGCTTGTTCAAGGCAATGTTTTGAATCTGGCGCACGCGTTCCCGGGTGACGCCAAACTTTTCGCCGACTTCTTCGAGTGTTTTTTCCGGACCGCCATCGAGACCAAAGCGGTAACGCAAGATGGTGGCTTCTCGTGGATCGAGCGTTTTGACCATTTCGTGCAACATCTTGGTGACGGTTTTTTCTTCGAGCTGTTCGTAAGGCGTGTCGGCGTTCTCGTCCTGGACGACTTCCGCAAAATTGTTCGAGTCATCATCGCCGATGGGAGCATCGAGCGAGGCGGGGCGAATGGCGGCGGTGCGCAACTGAGCCACGCGCGAAGCAGTGATGCCGAGCTCTTCACCCAATTCCTCGTCGGTTGGTTCCCTTCCAAACACTTCCTGCAGGCGCATGGCCGTCCGGCGCATCTTCGAGATTTTATCAACCAGATGAACGGGGAGCCGAATGGTTTTGGATTGGTTGGCGAGGGCGCGTTTGATCGATTGCTTGATCCACCAGGAACCATACGTCGAAAGCTTGCCGCCTTTGGCCGGATCAAACCTTTCGACCGCTTTCATGAGGCCGATGTTGCCTTCATTAATCAGATCAAGGAGTGGCAAACCGAGCCCTTCATAATCGTGAGCGATCTTCACGACGAGGCGCAAATTGGCCTTAATCATTTGTTCGCGGGCCTTTTTGTCCCCTTTTTTGATTCGGGCAGCGAGCTCGATTTCTTCCTGAGGCGTGAGCAATTTCACCTGGCCGATCTCGCGCAGGTAAAGTTTGATGGCGGTGTCGCCGTCGTAAGAGGAACGTTCTCGAGGTTCCGGCGCGGTCACGTCGATATCGCGCGGGACGGTGCCGGGTTCGGCGAGATTGACGACTTTGCCTTCCTGTTGGCCGGAGTTTTTATTGGCTTGAGGTGCTTGGTTTTGAGCGGGTTTCGACGATTCAGCGGCGGGTTTGGACTCGACCTCATGAAGCGCTTTGGAAACCGACTTGCGACCACCCGATTTCAGCGTGAGCCGAGGCGATGCCGCCGGTTTGGTGGCGCGTTTTTTCGGTTTCATTTTCTTTAACATATCCAAAAACAAATTAGTGAAATGATGTGAGTCGGCAAGTTAATTAGCCCGACCTTCCTTGGCTCAGTGCATAATGTATACCGGCGGTTCAAGAGGCTGTCTTTAGGGGAAAGCCTGATTTTGAGAAACGTGCTTCCCCGTTTCCATCCTGCGCCGCAGCCTTACTCCGCCGGGAGCACGAGCCAATCTTGCGGACGGATGTGTATCACCAGCGTTTCACCTTTGTTGCGCACCAACAGAGGATTCTGTTCAAAGGCTTTGACCACGATGCCGGGAGCAACCTCCAGTTCGTACTGCTCGACCTCTCCCAGGTAGGTCACTTTCTGAATGCGCGATGAAATCGAGTTCAATTCTGCCGGGCCGATCTGGGCTGCCTCCGGTCGGAACCCGAGCCAAATCTTTTGGCCAGGCTTAAGTTGGCCGGCGCGAGTTCCGTCTCGAATGGCTTCGAACGTTCCGAAAACAGTCGTTGCCATGAACGGTTCCGAGCTTTTTTGCACGACCGCTTCAAACCAATTTGATTCGCCGATAAAATCGGCAACGAAGCGATTGGCCGGACTGCGATAAACGCTGCGAGGTTCGCCGATCTGTTCAATGACCCCTTCGCGCAAGACGGCCATGCGATCGGCCATCGAGAGCGATTCTTTTTGGTCGTGCGTCACATAGACGGTGGTGATGCGGGTTTCCTCGTGAATCCGGCGGATTTCCTCGCGCATTTCGAGGCGAAGGCGGGCATCGAGATTCGAGAGCGGTTCGTCGAGGAGGAGGACATCGGGTTGAATGACCAGCGCGCGCGCCAAGGCAACGCGTTGTTGCTGACCTCCCGAAAGCTGATTGGGCGTGCGAGCCGCGTAGGCATCCATGCGAACGATCTTCAAAGCCTTCATGACCGCTTCCCCTTTCGCCTCGCCTTTGACGCCGCGAACCTCCAGACCGTAGGCGACGTTTTGTTCCACAGTTAAATGCGGCCAGAGCGCATAATTTTGAAAGACCATGCCCGTGTTTCTTTTGTGCGCCGGTACGCCATTGATTTTGCGATCGCCAAAAAACAGTTCGCCCTCGTCCGGCTCGTAAAATCCCGCCAACGTCCGCAGCAAAGTTGTCTTGCCGCATCCGGACGGGCCGAGCAGGAAAAAGAGCTCCTGATGCTCGATCTCAACGGAGACATTTCTAAGCACCCTGGTCTGGCCAAAGCATTTTGAGACGTTGCGGATTGAAACCCTCATTGGAAATGTTCAGTTGCGAGCAGCACCGATCGAGGGAGGATTCGATCGAGCGGAGGATGATCGGGTTAGCCGACGGTATTTTTCTTGCGCCCAGGTTTGCCAGGCGATCCGGCGGTGAACCCGCACACCCGCGTCTTTCCACGATTCCCGCGCCAGATTCATGGTTTCGGACTCGCTGATCGGCGTCTGTCCGAGCGCGGCTCTGTCAGCCGCCTTTGCCCCGCGATCGATAACAGCGCGCCAGGCGTCAATCAACTCGTCGTGGGTATCAATGAGCAAAGCCCCGATCAGGGCCGGCAGGATTTCGCGGCGTTCTCGCGCGAGTCTCGAGTTGTAAATAAACGTCTGCTCGATGTCGAACGGGGAGAACTCGATGTTGCTGACCCCTTTGAAACGGGCATAGAAATCCGGCCGCACCGACATGCGTTCAATCGAATTCTTTTGGGGACCTTCCGGATGGCCTTTGGGAAGGAACCAAAGCTTTTGCCCGGATTCAGAAAGCACGAAATCGACGAGCCGCGTGGCCAACACAAGGTTGGGCGCTCCTTTCAAAATACAAATGCCATCGGGACTGATGGCGGTGAAATCGCGTGGGAGAACAAACGTGAGGTTCGTTCGGCCGGCCACGGCCACTTGAGTGAAGCCGTAAAAATCAATGGCCAGGGCGTAAGCAGTTTCGCCGAGCGTGACATCTTTGGCGGTGGTGGAGGAAACCCGATCGAACTTGCGCACGTTGCCGGCGAGTTCGGTGAGAATCTGCCAGCCTTTCTCCCAACCGTATGCTTGAAGAATGGCCTCATACATGACGGTCATCGTGCCGCTGTTGCGTGGATCGCCGGCGCCAACCCAGCCAAATAATTTCGGATCGGTCAGCTCTTCCCAGCGTTGCACAAAAGGCAGTCCGGCCAGGCGCTGCACGCGCGTGCTTTGCAAAATCCCAAAACTCGACAAGGCCGCGCCGAACCAGGCGAAATGCTTGTCGTAAACCTCGATGCCACTAAAGCTCTGCGGAATGCCGGAGAGAATTTCCGGGGACGGTTTGTGCGCGTGGGTGAGTTTTTTGTCTGCGAGAAGCAGGAACGGCTCGGACCCGCCGCCGAAAAAGCAATCAATTCCGATGCCATCGGGTTTTTTAGAGAACTCCGATTGCACAAATCGCAAGCTGTCGCTGGTGCCTCCAATCTCACGCCATTCGAGCGTCACAGATTCGCCGAAGTTCGTCCGATGCCACTCGGCAAAGGCGCGGCTGAATTCGGTGCGAATCGATTCGTTATGCGGGGAGATGATGACGACGCGGGAGTCGGCTTGAAGAGCCAGGGTGGCTAAAGCGCCGATCAACAAATGCAGCGAAACAAAACGCATCGGCACGAACGTAAGAAAGCGCACCCCGGGCAGCAACGCAAAACCGCACGCAAAACCGCACAAGCCAACGCGACAGGCCACTGCGGCATGAGTCAAAGTCGCTGCGACGGAAGCGCCCGCCTCACGGATCTGCTTCACGGTTTGTGTTGAACATGATCGAGCCCCTTTTTCTGCAGGCTGATGGCGGCTTCCGTCATTTCCCCGGCGCGCAATTGAATCTGGCGTTCGCGCCCCATTTGCGAGTTGGGAAGGTTTTGCACCGGCATTTCGAAATCAGCATGGCTTACGGCGTAATGCTCCGCATTGGCCGGCAGGTTTTTGACAATGGCGATTCCACTGGCATCCGTCGTGGCCATGAACAAATTCCGCCGGTTACTATCGAGTTTGAGGACGGCCTCGCGATCCATTAGCAACTCGAGGGTGTTAAACAAGTCCGAGCCAAAAATGGTTGAACCATAATTATTCCAGATCACGTTCGGCCACAGAACCACTCGCGCCTGGGGCAAGGGCTGGTTGCGGTCATCGAAGACCGTCAGCTTGAATGTGGCCGTGGGTTCCATGACGATTTCCACGCTCGCCTGGCCGGACTCAATGCGAAATTCCTGCGGTCTGCGGATCAAGCTGCGCGTGGTGCCCTTTCCATCCTTGCTGATGAATCCATTGCAGATGGCAACCACTTCTGCTCTCCCTCGGGGGAGATTTTCGAACGAGAATGCACCATTGGAATCGATTGTGGACCAGGCATGCCAGTGAAGTGAACGGCGGCCAGGGATCGAGGCAAGAGGGTGAATCTCCAACACCACAGTTCCTTCCTCGGTCGGGCGAGGCACCGAGGCATCCAAACGGCCCATTAACTTCGAACTGCGCGAAAGTTTCAGATGAAAGCGATTGGTCATTTGCGGCATGGCGGTGAAGAAAACCTCGTCGCTGAAATAAACGGCATCCGCTGCTTTGTGCAGCAGCCGCAGCGTTTGCTCTCCTTCAGGAATGCGGCGGGTCACCCAAATTCCGGGCCTCGATTCCTTCCAAAGATCGATGAACGGAGACGCCTCGGTAATTTGTGGTATCAACGGTGTGATGAGCTGATTGCTTTCGGTCAGAAAACCGGAGACTTCCACAACCGCGCCGGGTTTGAGGACTACTTTTTCGGGGCGCACTTCCAGATTGCGCACGAGCACTTTCGTCCAGTAGAAGGCTTTTTCGACCCACGGCGCATTGGCAGGCGGCGCCGCGTTGACTGTCCGAAAAGGGCGGTCGGCGCAGTATTCCGGATGC